>JAYVYM010000282.1:0-3557 GCA_043784245.1 Frankiales bacterium | reverse complement strand
GGTTCGGTGGGCCGCTCGTTGCCGTCCGGTGACAGCGAACGCAGCTGCCCACCCACCAGCGCCACCCCCGCCGGCAGCTTCGCCGGGCCGTCCGGGGCGTACGACGGCCAGGCGGTCCGCGGCTGCGGCTGGGTGGCTCCCGGGACGACCAGCAGCTCGCCGTCGACGAGCAGACGCAGCCGGCTGAATGCGGGTAGCGCTTCACGCAGCGTGAACACGACCTGGGCCGACAGGTCTGCGCCGGTCTGACCCGACATTGCAGCTGCCGGGCCCGTCAGGTCGACGGTCACCTCGCCGCCGGTGGTCGTCGTGACCGGGGCGTGCAGTCGAGTGCCTCTGGGCAACGCGGTCTCGACGCTGCCGGCCAGCGCGCTGGACGGCCCGGCGAGCAGCCGGTCGACGACCTCGCGGGCGCGATCGCCGTCAGCGGGCAGCTGCACCAGGTCGGCGACGAGGTGCCGGCCGCCGGGCGCGCCGCCCGGAGCCAGGAAGTGCACGGCCATCGCGTCGTACGAGCGGTCGCGGGCAGCCGGTGACAGGGTCAGGCCGTCGGGCACCGCCACCAGCTGCCACTGCCCGGCGTCGTCGCGGTGCAGCCGGTAGCGCAGGGATCGACGCTGCGCCGGCTGGACCCGCGCCGCCCCGTCGGCCTCCACAGTGCCCACCACGTCGAGGTCGAGGGTGACTTGAACGAAGCCGTCGCCGTCCGGGATCGGTGTTGCTGTCGTCACGGTGCGCGGGTCGTACACCGTGACGCCGGCGCCGGCCCGCCAGGCCGCCCGGGCAGGCGGCGCCAGGAAGCTGCGTGCGATGCCGTGGTCGTCACGGGCGCTGCCCTGCGCGGCCAGGAAGCCGGTCACGATGCCCTCCGGCGGGGCACCGGGCTGGGGGCCGGGCGGCAGCACGCTGATCGGCTGCGGCAGCCGCTGGTCGGCTGGTACCTCCCCGGCGCGGTGCACCCCGCCCGCCAGCGGCAGACCGCACCCCGCGAGCAGCACCGCCGCCAGCATCGCCGCCAGCCCTGCCGTGGCCGACCGGCAGCGCCCGGTCACCGGACCGCCACGGGTGGCGGTGCGGTGGGCGGTGCAGGCGGTTGCAGAAACAGGGCCGGGTCGGGGTTGGCCGAGGGGTCACTGCCGGGTGGTGGCGGGCCCAGCGGCAGGGGGCTACCGGCGCCGACCGGACCGCCCGCCCTTCTGGGCAGCGTCAGCCGGAACGCGGCGCCGCGGCCGGGCCGACCCCAGGCTTCCAGGCGGCCGCCGTGCAGGTGGGCGTCCTCGAGCGCGATGGCCAGGCCCAGGCCGGTACCGCCCGTCGTACGGGCCCTCGACGGGTCGCCGCGCCAGAAGCGGGTGAACACCTTGGCGGTCTCACCCGACCGCAGACCGATGCCGTGGTCACGCACCAGCACCGCCACCGAAGCGTCGTCGCCGGCGACCGTCACGTCGACCGGCCGTCCCTCGCCGTGCTCCAGGGCATTGACGACGAGGTTGCGCAGCACCCGCTCGATGCGTACGTGGTCGACCTCCGCGACGACCTCCTCGTCGGCCCGGTGGTGGACCCGGATGACGCTGCCCTTGCGCCGCGCCAGGGCTCCGGTCTGCTCGATGACCCTTGCCACGAGCCGCGCCAGGTCGGTGGGGTCGGCCTCCAGCTCGGTCGCGCCGGCGTCGTACCGGCTGATCTCCAGCAGGTCTGCGAGCAGCTCCTCGAAGCGGTCGAGCTCGGCCTGCAGGAGTTCGGCGCTACGCCTGGCGTCCGGCGCGAAGCCCGTACGCGCCTCGTGCAGCAGATCGGCAGCCATCCGTACGGTCGTCAGCGGGGTGCGAAGCTCGTGACTGACGTCGCTGACAAAGCGCTGCTGGACGGTCGACAGCTCCTCCAGCTGTCGGATCTGGCGCTGCAGGGCGTCCGCCATCGTGTTGAAGGTTGTCGCGAGCCGGGCGAGCTCATCCTCGCCGCGCACCGCCAAGCGCTCCTCGAGGCGACCGGCGGCGAGCTGCTCGGCGGTCCCCGCGGCAAGCCGGACCGGCGTCACGACCTGGCGCGCCACGAGGCCGGCGATGAGCGCCAGCAGTGCGACCAGGATGAAGCCGGCGGCCGCGAGCGTGCGCTGCACCAGCCCGAGGGTCTGCTCCTCCGACGACAGGGGGAACAGGTGGAAGAGCCGGTAGTCCAGTCCGATCGGCGTACGGAGTACCGACCCCACGACCAGCCCTGGGACGGAACCGCCGCTACCGTCCGGCACCTGGGCGTACGCGTAGACCTGGCCGCCACCGTCGGCGAGCCGGTTGCGCAACGCGTCCGGCACCGCGGAGGGCTGTACACCGGCCGAGGAGAAGGAGTTGCTGCCGGGGCGGGCACCCAGAGCGACCACGGCGTACAGGTCACCCGCGGCCCCGCGGTCGCTGAGCTCCTGCACGACGTCCGACAGCTCGCTGTCGACCGCCGCCAGGGTGACGACGGCCAGGTTGTCGAGGCGGGTCTGTGCCTGGGCGACACCGGACTGGGCCTCCGACAGCGCCGTGCGAGTCTTCGTGTCGACGAGGCCGCGACCGACCTGGTCGAGCAGCAGCGAGGCGAGCAGCCCCACCACGATCGCGGACGCCACCAGCGTCGTCACGACGACGCGGGTCTGCAGCGAACGCCGCCATCGGTCCCGGGCCCGGCGAGCAGCGAGTCGGGCGGCCCGAGCCGCCGGGTGGAGACGAACGTCCTGCAGCCGGGACCCTGGCGTCGACGAAGGCGCCGGTGGCGTCGCCCCGGTCGTCGTCGGTGTACCCCCCGTCGTCATCGTCAGGGCGGACCGGCCTTGTAGCCGACCCCCCGGACGGTGACGACGACCTGCGGCCGCTCCGGGTCGCGCTCGACCTTGGACCGCAGGCGCTGCACGTGGACATTGACCAGGCGGGTGTCGGCCGCGTGCCGGTAGTTCCAGACCTGTTCGAGCAGCAGCTCCCGGCTGAACACCGTGCGTGGCCGGCGGGCCAGCGCCACGAGCAGGTCGAACTCCAGCGGCGTCAGCTGCAGCTGCTCGGCGCCCCGGACGACGACGTGCCCCGGCACGTCGATGCGGATCGGGTCGGACTCGGGCCCGATCATCAAGGTCTCGGGCTCGAGGTCGTCGTAGGAGCGCAGCCGCGCCCGCACCCGTGCCACGACCTCCTTGGGCTTGAACGGCTTGACGACATAGTCGTCGGCGCCGCTCTCCAGGCCGAGGACCACGTCGACGGTGTCGCCCTTGGCCGTGAGCATGATGATCGGTACGCCGCTCTCGGCGCGGATCTGCCGGCAGACCTCCAGGCCGTCGGTGCCCGGCAGCATCAGGTCGAGCAGCACGATGTCGGGACGCTCGCGACGGAACGCGCCCAGCGCGGCATCCCCGTCAGCCACCACCGCGGCCTCGAAGCCCTCACTGCGCAGCACGATGCTGAGCATCTCGGCGAGAGCGGGGTCGTCGTCGACGACCAGGACGCGGGCCTTCACCACAGCGCGTGCCCCGTGCTCGAGCCGCCGGACCCAGTGCTGCTGCCTGCCACGTCCTGATTGTGGCACCG
>JAYVYM010000281.1:0-2753 GCA_043784245.1 Frankiales bacterium | reverse complement strand
TGCGCCGCCTCGGCCAGGTCGGGGAACGCGGCCAGTACGCGGCCGGCGCTGACCGCGCCGAGCCCGAAGCTGCGTACGCCGGGGGTGTCGACGACCGTCCCGCCGCCGGGTAGCGGCAGGGCGACGGCGCTGGAGCTGGTGTGCCGGCCCTTGCCGACCCCGCTGACCTCGGCGACTGCGCGATGCGCGTCCGGCACCAGCTGATTGACCAGCGTCGACTTGCCGACCCCGGACTGCCCGAACAGGACGCTCACCAGGCCGGTCAGCCGCGCGAGCAGCTCCTCGACACCGGAGCCCTGACCGGTGACGACCGCGTCGACGCCGAGCGGGCTGTACAGCCCGAGCAGCTCGGCAGGGTCGGCGAGGTCACTCTTGGTCAGGCAGAGCAACGGCGTCAGCCCACCGTCGTACGCCGCGACGAGGCAGCGGTCGATCAGCCGCGGCCGCGGCACCGGGTCCGCGAGGGCGGTCACGACGACGAGCAGGTCGGCGTTCGCGACGACCGGGCGCTCGACCGGGTCGCTGTCGTCGGGCGTGCGTCGCAGCAGCGAGCTGCGCTCCTCGACCCGGACGATCCGGGCGAGGGCGTCGGGGCCACCGGCGAGGTCACCGACCATCGCGACACGGTCGCCGACGACGACGGCGCGCCGGCCGAGCTCGCGGGCGCGGATGGCCGTCAGCAGCTGACCGTCGGCCAGCCGCAGCCGGTAGCGGCCCCGGTCGACGGTGACGACGGTGCCCGCGGCGGCGTCGGCGTGCTCGGGGCGGGTCCGGGTCCGCGGCCGCGAGCCTTTGCCGGCGCGCACGCGCACGTCGTCCTCGTCCAACTCGCGGGGGCTCAGCCCTCGCCCCCGAGCAGCCGCTGCCAGGAGCCCACGAAGTCGGGCACGGTCTTGCGTGTGGTCGCGACGTCGGACACCGCGATACCGGCGACCCCGAGCCCGAGGACGGCCCAGGCCATCGCGATCCGGTGGTCGTCGTAGCTGCCCAGCACCCCGGGCGACAGCGGCCGCGGCCGTACGACGAGACCGTCGGGCAGCTCACGCACATCGCCGCCGATGCGGTTCAGCTCGGTCGCGAGCGCAGCGAGGCGATCGGTCTCCTGAACTCGCAGGTGCGCAACCCCGGTGAACCGGCTGGGCGTCTCGGCGAGGGCGGCGAGCGCCGTGAGCACCGGGGTGAGCTCGCCGCAGTCGCGCAGGTCCGCCTCGACCCCCACCAGCCGGTCGCCCGCGGTCACCGTCAGCGCGCCGGCGGCACCGGTGACCGTGCCGCCCATGGCAGCGAGCAGGTCGGGCAGTGCAGCCCCGGGCTGGGTGGTGCCGGCCGGCCAGTCCGGGACCGTGACCGACCCGCCGGCAATCAGCGGCGCGGCGAGGTAGGCGGCGGCGGTCGACAGGTCGGGCTCGACGGCGACGTCGCTCGGCAGCAGCGCCCCGGCCCGTACCCGCCAGGTCCCCGGCTCGTCGTCGTCGACCTGCGCGCCGGCCGCCCGCAGCGCCGCCACCGTCATCGCCAGGTGCGGTGCGCTCGGCAGCGGCGGACCCTGGTGGCGTACGACGACCCCGCGGTCGTAGCGCGGGGCCGCCAGCAGCAGACCGCTGACCAGCTGTGAAGACTGCGAAGCATCGAGCACCACCTCACCGCCGGGCAGTGCTCCGGTGCCCCGGACCAGCACCGGCAGCGCATCGATGCGGTCCAGGTCGGCCCCGAGCGCGCGCAGCGCCGCGAGCAGCGGCCCGAGCGGCCGATCTCGCACCCGAGGGTCGCCGTCGAAGCGGACCGCCCCTCGGGCCAGCGTCGCGACCGGCGGCAGGAAGCGCGCGACGGTGCCGGCGTTGCCCACGTCGACGCGGTCACCCGTCGGCGCGAGCGGGCCCGCGGTCCCGTCAACGACCCAGTCACCGTCCGCGGTGTCGGTCACAGCGACGCCGAGCACGCACAGCGCGGCCGCCATGAGCTCGGTGTCACGGCTGCGCAGCGGTCGGCGGAGCACGCTGCGGCCCTCGGCGAGCGCAGCGAGCACCAGCGCCCGGTTGGTGATGCTCTTGCTACCCGGCAGCCTCACGACGGCGGCCAGCGCTCCGCTCGCCCGGGGAGCCGGCCACGGGTCGTCCGGGCCTACGGCCTCAAGCACCCCGGCCCCCGCCTGTCGCAGACCCCGCGGCTCGGGGTCGGTCGCCGTCAGTGTGCCCGAGCCCCCGGCCCGTGCGGCCGTCTTAGAATGCCAGCCCGGCGTGAGCAGCATGTCGCCGGTCCAGCGGTAGGGAGCGGCGGGTGTGCGGGCGCTACGCGAGCAGCCGGCCGGTCGATGACCTGCTGGTGCACTTCGACGTACCGGAGCCGCCGGAACAGCTCCTGCCGCCGTCGTGGAACGTCGCCCCGACCGACCCGGTGTATGTCGTGCTGCAGCGTGCCGACGTCCGCCGCCTGCAGGTCGTGCGCTGGGGCCTGGTGCCGTCCTGGGCCAAGGACCGCAAGGTCGGCGCCCGGATGATCAACGCCCGGCGCGAGACGCTGGCCGACAAACCGGCGTTCCGCAGCGCCTATCAGCGGCGGCGCTGCCTGGTTCCGGCCGATGGCTACTACGAATGGCAGCGGTACGGCACCGGTAAGCAGCCCTGGTACCTGACCGCTCGAGACGACGCGCCGCTGGCGATGGCCGGGCTGTACGAGCTCTGGCGGGCCCCCGACCAGAGCACGCTGTGGACCTGCACCGTGATCACGACCGAGGCCGCCGACGACCACGGTGG
>JAYVYM010000280.1:0-4768 GCA_043784245.1 Frankiales bacterium | reverse complement strand
CTGCCCGGCTGCCCGAGCTGCATGACGCCGGGCTCGAGCGCGCCCGCACCTGGGGTGAGGTGGCGTTCCTGCTTGAACCCGACCTCAAACAGGCGCGGGGCGGTCTGCGCGACGTCCACGCACTGCAGGCCCTGGCGGTGGCGCAGGTCGCCGACGGCCCGTCGGCCGCGGTGCTTGCGGCGCACGGCCTGCTCCTGGACGTCCGCGGTGAGCTGCACCGGCTGACCTCGCGGGTCGGCCGGCGGGCGGTGGACCGGCTGCTGCTGCAGGAGCAGGACGCCGTGGCCGACGCGCTCGGCGTGGATGGGGCGGACGCCCTGATGGCCGCCGTCTCCGCAGCGGCGCGCACCATCGCGTACGCGTCCGACACCACCTGGCGGCGGGCCCGGCCGCTGCGCTCGCGGCGGCGGCTGCTCGGCCGTCGCCAGGCCGCCGTACGCCGCCCGCTCGCCGACGACGTCGTGGAACAGGACGGCGAGGTCGTCCTTGCCAAGGGTGTCCGTCCGGACGCCGATCCGCTCCTGCCGCTGCGGGTCGCGGCCGCGGCTGCTCGCGCCGGGCTGCCCATTGCGCCGGCCACCCTCGAGGTGCTCGAGACCTGCCCCCCGCTGCCGTCGCCCTGGCCGCGCCCGGCGCTCGACTCGCTCGTTGCGCTACTGGCCACCGGGCCGTCGGCCGTCCCGGTGTTCGAGGCGCTCGACCAGGCCGGCCTGCTGGTCGCGCTGCTGCCGGAGTGGGAGCACGTCCGTAGCCGCCCGCAGCGCAACGCCGTACACCGCTTCACCGTCGACCGGCACCTGGTCGAGGCGGCGGCGGCCGCGGCGGCGCTCACCCGGCGGGTCGCCCGGCCGGACCTGCTGTTGCTCGGCGCGCTGCTGCACGACATCGGTAAGGGCCTGCCCGGGGACCACACCGATGTCGGGGTCGAGCTGGTGGCCGGCATCGGCCCGCGGCTCGGCCTGTCTGCTGCCGACACGGCCGTTCTGGTCGCGATGGTCCGGCACCACCTGCTGCTGCCCGATGTCGCGACCCGACGTGACCTCGCCGACCCCGCCACGGCGGACGCGGTGGCCCGGGCCGTCGGCAGCCGCGAGGTGCTGGAGCTGCTGCACGCGCTGACCGAAGCCGACGCCGCCGCCACCGGACCGGCCGCCTGGAGCGCCTGGAAGGCCGGCCTGGTCGGCGAGCTGGTCCGGCGCACCGGCGAGCTGCTGGCTGGGTTCCCGGCAGTGCCCCCCGCCCCGCTCGAGCCCTGGCAGGAGGCGCTCGTGGCGCAGGGCGACCTCGCCCTCGATGCACGGGAGGACGTGGTCACCGTCGTCGCCCGCGACCGGCCGGGCCTGCTCGCGCTGGCCACCGGCGTCCTGGCGCTGCACCGCCTGGACGTGCGCTCGGCGTCTGGGTTCGCGCGGGGGAACACCGGCGTCGTCGTGCTCAGGGTCGCGCCGCGCTTCGGAACGCTGCCCGACTGGCGGGTCGTCCGCGACGAGCTGCGCCGGGCGGCCGACGGCGAGCTGGCCGTGCTGGAGGTGCTCCGTTCGCGGGAGCAGGCGTACGCCCGGGACCGGCCGCCACCGGCACCCCCCACGGTGCGGCTGCTCGACGACGCCTCGCACAGCGCCACGGTCGTGGAGGTGCGGGCGGCGGACGGCCTCGGTGTGCTGCACCGCATCGCCTCGGCGCTCGGCGAGTGTGGGCTGGACGTGCGCACAGCGCACATCTCCAGCCTGGGAGCCGACGTCGTCGACGCCTTCTACGTGGTCGGGCCCGACGGGGGCCAGCTCATCGACCCGGCGCTGCGCGACCGGGTCGCCGAGCGGGTGCTGGCTGCGCTGAGCCCCTGACGAGCCAGGCCCTGACGAGCCGGCTGCCGGCCGCGTCATCGGCCGGCCGGATCAGCCGCCGGTGCGCAGGCGAGCCGGCAGAGCCACCTCGAGCGACCGGTCGACGCCGAGCACCCGTGTGGCGAGGCGGACGGCGGTGATGCGCACCGGGGCCGGTGGGCCGGCCAGCGTCAGGTGCACCACGACCAGCCTGGTCTGGCCGGGCCACAGCCGGAACGGCGCGAAGCCGACCTCCTCGGGGAGCCCGCCGCCCGGCCCGCCGCGGCCCGGGCGGGTGGCGTACGGCCCCTGCCGCGGGTCGGCCAGCCCGATCACGGTCAGCGGAGCGGCGCCGGTGTTACGTATGTCCAGGGCGTACGACAGCTCGGTCGGCGTGCCGGACACCAGGTAGCCGTCGGCGACCGCTGCCCCGGGCAGCAGCACGGTGCCGTCCACGCGCAGGCGTGCGGTCTGCACCAGCAGCGGTGGGACGGTCACCAGGACCAGGACAACTGCCAGCAGCACGAGCAGCGGGCGCGGCAGGCGGGGCACGCCCGCGATCCTGCGGCCGGGCCGGCCGATCCGCTGGTCCGGGCGGGTCCTGGCGGTCCGGGCGGTCGGCAGCGCGGCTCTGACCACCCTCATCGCCGATGGTCGAGGGGCGTGGCTGGCCGCGCACCCCCGATGGGCTGCCTGTCGACACGAGGGACGCCCCGCGTCGGATCCCCCGACTACGCTGGCCGGGTGTTCGACACCCTGGCCGACCGGCTCGACAAGGTCTTCACCTCGCTGCGCGGCAAGGGCCGGCTGTCCGAGGCCGACATCGACGCCACGGCGCGCGAGATCCGGATTGCGCTGCTCGAGGCCGATGTCGCGCTACCGGTCGTCAAGCTGTTCATTGCCAGTGTCAAGGAGCGGGCCCGCGGGGCCGAGGTCAGCCAGGCGCTGAACCCCGCGCAGCAGGTCGTCAAGATCGTCAACGAGGAGCTGGTCGGCATCCTCGGCGGCGAGACCCGGCTGATCCGCTATGCCAAGACCGCCCCGACGGTGATCATGCTCGCGGGGCTCCAGGGCGCCGGCAAGACCACTCTGGCCGGCAAGTTGGGCCGTCACCTTAAGGCGCAAGGTCATGCCCCGCTGCTGGTGGCCTGCGACCTGCAGCGGCCCAACGCCGTCCAGCAGCTGCAGGTCGTCGGCGGGCAGGCCGGCGTCGAGGTCTTCGCGCCGTACGCAGGCAGCGGGGTCGGCGATCCGGTCGCCGCCGCCCGCGAGGGTGTCGCCCACGCACGGCGGATGAACCACGACGTCGTCGTCGTCGACACTGCGGGTCGGCTCGGTATCGACGCCGAGCTGATGGCGCAGGCCGCTGACATCCGCGACGCCGTACAGCCCGACGAGGTGTTGTTCGTCGTCGACGCGATGATCGGCCAGGACGCTGTCGTCACCGCTCAGGCCTTCCAGGAGGGCGTCGGCTTCACCGGCGTGGTGCTCACCAAACTCGACGGTGACGCCCGCGGCGGCGCGGCGCTGTCGGTGCGGCACCTGACCGGCCAGCCGATCCTGTTCGCCAGTACCGGCGAGAAGCTCGCCGACTTCGACGTTTTCCACCCCGAGCGGATGGCCTCGCGCATCCTCGGGATGGGCGATGTGCTCACGCTGATCGAGAGCGCCGAGAAGCACTTCGACCAGGCGTCGGCCGAGAAGATGGCCGGCAAGATGCAGTCCGGGGAGGACTTCGACCTCGAGGACTTCCTGGAGCAGATGCTCCAGGTCCGCAAGATGGGCCCGATCGCGGGACTGCTCGGGATGCTGCCCGGCATGGGTCAGATGAAGGACGCCCTGGCGCAGGTCGACGACCGCGACATCGACCGGATCGCGGCGATCATCCAGTCGATGACACCGCAGGAACGTCGTACGCCCAAGATCCTCAATGGCTCGCGCCGGCTGCGTATCGCCAAGGGCTCGGGGGTGACGGTGCCTGAGGTCAACAACCTCGTCGACCGCTTCTACGATGCCCAGAAGATGATGAAGCAGATGGCCGGTATGGGGGTGCCGGGGATGGGCCGGGCGGCCAAGCGGGCCGGCGGCGGCAAGAAGAGCAAGGCCAGGAAGGGCCCTGGCCGCGCCGGTGGCGGGCCGCGGTCGCTACCCGCGACGCAGCCCCCGGTTCCGCCGCGGCTACCGCAGCTCCCCGCCGGGCCGGACCCGCTCGGCCTGCGCCGGGGCGAGCAGGGCCCCGACCCGCTCGGGCTTCGTCGGCCCCGCTGAGCAGCCGAAGGGTCCGGGTGGGTGCCGACGTAGCCGGACGAGGGTCCGGGTGGGTGCCGGCGTCTGGCACACTTGTCCGCGAACCGACACCGGGGTCGGCCCTCTCCCGACTCCGGCGTGTCCGCAAGGCCCGGCCGCCGCGTGTCCCCACGCGCTGCGCGGTCGCGCAACCCTTCCGTACGACTGGAGTAGCAGGCCCCGTGGCAACCAAGATCAAGCTCATGCGTCTCGGCAAGATGCGCGCGCCGTACTACCGCATCGTCGTCGCTGACGCGCGGACCAAGCGGGACGGCCGCGTCATCGCACGGCCGCGTCGACACCCCGATCCCGAAGGCACTCAACCGCCCTCCGTTGTCCTCTCCCAGCGCGCCGACCGGCGGTAACACGGCCGCGATCGCGTCACTGATCGCGCGCTCTGCCTCCCGCGGCACCCGACCGACGGACACCCGACCGACGGAGGCTCGCACGTGACCCCGCAGAGCCCTCTCCCTCCGCTCGTCAGCGCTTTGGAGGCCCGTCTCGGCCTGCCCGAGGGCGCACTCGAAGCCGAAGACAGAACGCGTGCCGAGGCCGCCCTCGAAGATGCCACGACCCTGATCCTCGCCGAGGTGTCTTCGGCGGTCGGCGCTCTATGGCAGTCCGCCGCCCCGGCAGTGATTACCCTCGTCGCTCTGAAG
>JAYVYM010000279.1:0-6001 GCA_043784245.1 Frankiales bacterium | reverse complement strand
CCGCCCCACCGCACCACCCGGCTGTCGAGGGTGCGCGCGACCGGGCCGACGGCGGCCACCAGCTCGGCGCGTACGACGTCGACCAGTTCGGCGTCGTCGCGCTGCAGGTCGGTGGCGTCGCCGTGCCGGCCGACGCTGGCCCGCACGACCGCCCGGCCGGCCGGGTAGTGACCCCACTTGCGGCTGGTGAAGGTCACCGCCTTGGTCACCCGGCCGTCGACCGCGGGCACCAGGTATCCGCTGCCCGCGCCCGGGGTGGCGCCGTCGAGGACCAGCGTGACGATCGCCACGCTGGCGTACTCCAGGCCGGCGAGCCCCTCAGCGGCGGCCGGGGCCAGGTCGCGCAGCAGCCTTGCCGCGGGGGCGGCCGGTATCGCGAGGACGACACCGTCGACGTCGAGCTGCTCCGGGTGCGCGACGGAGCCGAGGTCGAGGCGCCAGCCGGTCGGCGTGCGGGCCAGCGCGCGCACCGTCGTCGACAGCCGGACCCGCGCGCCGGAGGCGTTCGCGACGGCCGCCGGCAGCCGGCCGAGGCCGCCGGGCAGCCCGCGGAACAGCGGCCCGGTGTAGGGCGTGGCCGTCGCCCTTGCCTGCCGGGTGGCGAGCAGCAGGCTGCGTGAGCGCGCCACCGGCGCCACAAGCTGCGGCAGGGTCGCGTACAGGCTGAGCCGGTCGGCGCGGCCGGCGTAGACGCCGCCGAGCAGCGGGTCGACGAGCCGCTCGACGACCTCGCCGCCGAGCCGCCGTCGCACGAGCTCGCCGACGCTGATGTCCTCGGTGACCGGGGAGCCGGGCAGCGCGAGGTCCAGTGGCACCCGGGCCAGGCCGCGGGCGCTGAGCACCTCGCTGCGGGCCAGCGTCGCGAGGTTCCCGGGTACGCCCATCAGCGTGCCGGCGGGCAGCGGGCGCAGCCGGCCGCGGGTCCACAGCGACGCCTGGCCGGCGGCCGGGGCCACCAGCTCGTCGCCGAGGCCGGCTTGTCTGGCGAGCTCGGCGCCGTACGGCACCCGGGCGAGCATCGCGTCGGCGCCCTCGTCGACCGGCAACCCGCCGACCTCGCTCACCCGGACCTTCCCGCCGAGCTGAGGCGACGCCTCCAGGACGATGACCGTCGCGCCGGACCGGGAGGCCTCGAGCGCCGCCGCGAGACCGGCGATGCCGCCGCCGACGATGGCGACGGTGCGGGGCGTGGTCACCGGTCGATCGTAGGTCCGGGTCCGAAGCGTGGCCGGGTCGTCGCCCGGTCGGGGCCACGTCGGTGGAGCCGCTTTGCCGCGCGCCGCGTCGCAGCTGCACCGAACCCGTCGAGCTGCGCCTCTGGCACGTCGGGTCGGCCGGCGCAGCTGCACGTCAGCGGGCGCTGGCCTCGTGGACGTGGTCGACGACGCGGGCCAGGACATCGGGGTCGGTCTCGGGCAGCACACCGTGTCCGAGGTTGAACACGTGCCCGGAGGTACGGCGGCCCTCCGCCAGGATCCGCTCGGTCTGGGCCCGGACAACCGAGGTGGGGGCAAACACCAGCGCCGGGTCCAGGTTGCCCTGGACGGCCTTGCCGGGCCCGATCCGGGCCGCCGCCTCGTCCAGCGGCAGCCGATAGTCCACGCCGACGACGTCGGCGCCGGCCTGCCCCATGTCGTACAGCAGCTCCCCGGTGCCCACGCCGAAATGGATGCGCGGCACGTCGGCGACCCCGGCCAGCACCCGCGCGCTGTGCGGCTGTACGAAGCGCCGGTAGTCCGCGGCCGGCAGCGCGCCGACCCACGAGTCGAACAGCTGGACGGCGCTGGCGCCCGCGTCGATCTGCACCCGCAGGAACCCCAATGTGATTGTCGCGAGCCGGCCGAGCAGGTCGTCCCACAGCTGCGGGTCGGTGTGCATCAGGGCCTTCGTCGTGGCGTGGTTCTTGCTGGGGCCGCCCTCGACGAGATAGCTGGCAAGCGTGAATGGTGCCCCGGCGAAGCCGATCAGCGGGGTCGCACCGAGCTCGGCGGTCAGCGCATAGACGGCCTCGGTGATGTAGGGCACGTGCTCGGGGGTCAACGCAGGCAGCCGGTCGAGGTCGGCGCGGGTGCGCACCGGGGACGCGACGACAGGGCCGACACCCGGGACGATGTCGAGCTCGACCCCCACGGCCTTGAGCGGCACGACGATGTCGGAGAAGAGGATGGCTGCGTCGGTCTCGAACCGGCGTACCGGCTGCAGGGTGATCTCGGTGACCATGCCCGCGTCGGCGCAGGCGTCGAGCATGGCGGTGTTCGCCCGCAGCGCGCGGTACTCGGGCAGCGCCCGACCGGCCTGTCGCATGAACCAGACCGGCGTGTGCGGCACCGGCAGGCACCGGCAGGCGCGGACAAAGGGGGAGTCCGACGTCCGGGCCCTGGTGGCAGCGGCGTCCTGCTGGGCGGCACTCATCACCCCGGAGCCTGCCACGGGCCGAGCGCGGCGCGCCTGCGTCGTTCTGTCGGTGGGCCGTGGCACGGTCATCGCAGAGGAGGTGGTGGCCATGTCTGCAACCGTCAGGTGGTGCTCGCCCTGCGGGTCCGAGCAGCTGTTCGAGGTCCCCCCATGCGAGGACGGCCACGGCGAGGACTGTCTCGACCTGGCCTGCGTCGAGTGCGGCCACGCGATCGTCGTGGGGCTGCTGATCACCACCGCGGAGGTCGTGGTCGAGGCCCGCGCAGCCTGACCCTGCCTGGCAGCGGGCGGCGCTGCTGGGCAGCTCAGCCGCTAGCCAACAGGACCACGCCGCCGAGCGCGCCGACGACCCCGATCACCTGCACCCGGCGGAGCCGCTCCTGGTCGAACTGCCGGGCGAGCAGCACGGTGACCACCGGGTAGAGCGACGCGAGGACCGCGGTCACGCTGACGAACGCACCGGCCTGGGCGGTCGCTATCGCGAACGCGCCGTTCGCGAGGACGTCGCCCGCGCCCACCGCCGCTACCAGCGGCAACCCGGAGCGGGTGATGCCGAGGTCGAAACCGCGGTGGCCGGCGAAGCCAAGCAGCAGTGTCGTCAGCAGACCGACGGCCGTCAGCCGCATCGTCAGCAGCGTCATCACCACGCTGCTCGACGCGCCCTGCGCGATCAGCACCAGGGTCACGCCGAAGCCCACGGCCGCCCCGAGCGCCAGCAGCAGCGGGGCGGCGCCGCCGCGACCGTCGCCGCGAAGCTCGGGACCACTGGCCAGCACGACGCCCGCGACGGCCACCGCGATACCTGCAAGCTGCGTAACGCTCGGGGTCTCGCCGCGTAGCAGGCCCACCGCAATCGGCACCACCACGCCGAGTGACGCAATGGGGGCCACCACCCCCATCGTGCCGGTCGCGAGCGCCCGGTAGAAGGCGGCCAGCGCGGACATGCCCACCAGCCCAGCCCCGATCGCCGGCAGCAGGTACGACCGATCGGCTCCCAGCTCGCCGGTGAGCACCGCCACCGGGACCAGGCCGAGCAGTGCGGTCAGCTGCGACAGGCCCAGCACCGTGGTGACCGGGATGCGGCGGCTCGCGCTGCCGCCGAGGAAGTCCGCGGTCCCCCACAGCACGCTGGAGAGCAGGGCAAGCAGGGCCGACACGCGGCAAGCGTAGGTGCGCGGCGGTGCGGTCCGGCACCCCTACCCTCCGCACTGTGACCCTGTCCCTGGAGCCGGCCGCAGCGCCCGAAGCCTTCGCGCTGGGCCTGCTGTCGCTGCAGGCCGTCCTGGACAGCCCACCGCGCACCGGGCTGGAGCTGCGTACGGTTCCCGCTCCCAGGAAGCTGGCGCCCTGGTCGTTCGCGGTCGCGGCCGAGGTCTGCCGCGACGGCGGTGACGTCGCGAGCGGGCGGTTCGTGGTGCTGCACGACCCGGCCGGTCAGGACGGCTGGGGCGGCGACACCAGGATCGTGGCCTTCGTCGAGGCGCAGGTGGAGGCCGAGATGGCCGCCGACCCGGTGCTCGCCGACGTCGGCTGGTCGTGGCTGCTCGAGGCTCTCGCCGGGCGCGGGGCGCAGCATGCGGTCGCCGGCGGCACCGTGACCCGCACGGTCAGCAAGAGGTTCGGTCAGCTGGAGGACGCAGAGGACGCCTCTGAGGTGGAGGTACGAGCGTCGTGGACGGCCGTGTCGGGCGACGAAGGGCTCGGGCTCGGGCGGCATCTGCTGGCCTGGTGCGACCTGCTGTGCTCCACCGCCGGGCTGCCGCCGGAGGGCGTCGCTGCGCTGCACCCGCGCTGACCGGGCGCCGGGGCGGGCTCAGTGCTCGACGAGCGCCAGCTCGGCGAAGACCGTCGGCGCGAGCTCGGCGCCGCTGGCGTTCGGTCGCGGCAACTCCAGGGTGACTGTGGTGCCGGCCCCCAGTTGGCTCCGGACGTCAAGGACACCGCCGGACAGCCTGGCCCGCTCGCGCAGCAGGCCGAGCCCGACATGGCGGCCGCGGTCAGGTCGTACGGACGCCGGGTTGAACCCCGGGCCGCGGTCCGTCACAGACGCGCGTACCAGGTCGGCCTGGACCGTCAGCTCCACGACCGCGTTGTCGACGTCAGCGTGCTTGACCACGTTGAGCAACGCCTCCTGGAAGAACCGGTAGACCGTCACGGCGCTTGCGAGCGGCAGCGGGTATGGCGTGCGCGGCCAGCTGACCTCGACTGTCAGGCCATACCGCGCCTGCATGTCCAGGCGCAGGTTGCCGACCGCGGTCGCGAGGTCGCCCTCGCGCAGGGCCGGCGGCCGGGTCCGGGCCATCACCGCACGCACCTGCTCCTCGGCGTCCTCGACGTAATCGGTGATCTTCACCAGGTTCGACGGCGTCACCGGAGAAGTCGCCAGCAGGCCACGGGCGATCATCAGCGACTGGGCAACGGTGTCGTGCAGCTCCGCAGCGAGCTGGCCGCGGGCGCCCTCCTCGGCCGCGACCAGACCGGAGAGCAGCTCGAACACACCGGCGCCGGCCGTCTCGGCCTCGACGCGGTGCCGCTCCCCGACCTGGTCACCAAGGCGTACGCGTAGATGCAGGGCCTCCAGGACCGCGGCGAGCTCGGCGAGCTCGGCGCTGGCGCGGACGACCATCGGCCGGCCGACTACCCGCTCCAGCGGTGCGGACGGCGTCTGCAGGCGGTGCACCGCCTGGCTGCGCAAGGTCCGCAGCGCCTCGGCGAGGCGGGCGGCGAGCACGGCGGCCCCCGCGCTGAGCGCGACGCCTACGGCGCTGCCCACCGACAGCGCCTCGATGGCCCCGGCGTCGAGGGCACCCGTGGCGGCCAGGACGGCGGCGCTGGTCCCGACGGCGGCCGCGACGCTGCCCGTGGTCAGCGCCCCCGCCCACACCGTCAGGGGCAGCGCCCGGTTGGTCACCGCAGGACCCCGGTGGTCGTCCAGTCCGCCGCCGGCCGGGCCAGCGGCGCGAGGCCGGGCTGCGGCTCAAGACCCAGCAGGTCTGGCTCGGCGGCGAGGGCGATGGCGCCCAGCAGGGAGGCGACCGCGCGCTCGACCAGGTGCAGCTCCTGGACGATGTCCTCGACGCCGGCGGCGCTCCCGGCGAGGTGGGACAGCCGCCCCGCGCTGTCTCGCAGCACGGTGAGGGCCGGGGTCGTACGGGCGGCGAGATCGCCGAGCGCCCGGGCGGCGCCGCCGGCGACGGCTACCTGCTCGGTCGCGACACGGTTGCGGGCCGACAGCTCCGACACCGAGAGCCAGGTCTCCGCCTGGCCGACGAGTACCTGGGCGAGCCTGACGTCACTGCGGTTGAAGGGCGGGGCACCAGCCGGTCGCCGCGCGACCAGGACGGCCAGCGGTTCGTCGGGCTCGCCGAGGATCGCGGAGCACCACGGCCGGCCGCGCTCACTGCCGACCGCAACCCGACCGGCGCCGAGCGCGCGCAGCACCCATGGCTCGTCAAAGGCATCGGGGTCCACCAGCAGCCGACGCGGCGTCCCCGCCTCGTCACCGGCCCATCGGACCGGGCCCTCGGCCGCGAGCATCACCATCTCCACGTCGGCGCCGCCGAACAGCCGCGCCGCCGCCGTCAGC
>JAYVYM010000278.1:0-5450 GCA_043784245.1 Frankiales bacterium | reverse complement strand
CCCAGCTCCGAGCCGGGCCCGAGCAACACCGCGAGCGCGCCGTCCTGCGCCGCACCGCCGGCGTGCTCGGCAACCAGGTCGAGGCTGCTCACCGGAGTGCCCCGCTCGCCGGACAGGTGGGTCGCCGAGATGAGGCGGCACAGCGCTGCCCAGCCGCGGCCGTCACGGGCCAGCAGGGTGATCCGGGGCAGCCCCCAGGCGCCCGGGCCGCCACCCGGCGCCGGCTCCTCCTGCTCCAGGAAGGCGCCGCCGCGAGCCGGGGACGCCCGGGTCTGGGACGCCCGGGTCCGGACGGCAGACAGCGGTGCGACCGCCAGGTCGACCCCGAACACCGGGCGCACCCCGGCCCGGGCGCACGCCTTGGCGAACTTCACCACGCCGTACGCACCGTCACGGTCGGTCAGCGCGAGGGTGTCCATGCCGTGCTCGGCGGCCCGCTCGACGAGGGCCGCCGGGGAGGAGGCGCCGTGGCGCAGCGAGTAGCCGCTGGCCACGTGCAGATGGACGAAGGGGTCGGACACGGCGCTCAGATCTCAGATCTCAGTCGGTGGGGCATGAGGAGCGGCATGGGCGGCGGTACGTGCTGGACAGGCGGGCCCAGCACGTCAGGAACCGTCCAGCAGGTACTGGTGCGCACCGACGAGGAAGTCCTCGACGACGTGCAGGAAGGTCTGGGCGTCGCGGATCAGGTCATCGGCCTCGCGCGACGTGACGGCAGTCGGGACCCCTGCCTCGGCTGCAGCCCGCTTGCGGGCGCCGGCGGCAAAGAAGTCGGCCCACTCGCCCAGCTCGGGCGCGACCGCGGTCAGCAGCACCCAGGCACTGGTCGGCCGTACCCGCCGGCCGGCGGTAGGCGCGGGGCGGGCCCGACAGGCCAGCACCGCCGCCGCCGCCCGCAGGGCGGACAGGTGCGCCGCGGCATAGCGGTCGACGGGGTGGACAGCCGCCTCGGCGTCCCGCAGACCGCGGTGGGACAGCCCCAGCAAGGTGACAGCCGGCAGCGGCGAGGTGCGCACCGCGAGGACCGGGCGCTCCGGGACCGGCCGGTCCAGGGCCGGGCGTAGCCGGAGGCTGGGCACCGACGGGGTGACGGCCGGGCTGCGGGTGGTGGTGGGGGTGGTCATCTGCGGATCAGTCCAGGACCCGGGCGAGCGACCAGGCGCCCCGGGACCAGTCGAAGCACAGGTCGTAGACCCCGGAGCCGGCTGTGGCGCCGGCCGAGGCCTCGACCCGCCACCAGTCCCGATCGCGGTCGTCGACCCCCGCCGGGCCGACCGAGGCGCCGACGTCGGGCGCGGGCTCTCCCCAGGCTCGCTGCGCCCACTTCGGGGAGGACGGGATGGGCGTGGTCTGCAGGGGAGCTGGTGCCTGGTCAGCCGGCCGGGACGCATCTCCGGTGGCCAGGGCGCTCAGCGCCGGCCCTTGCCACCAGCCGCCGGACTCGGTCCAGCTGGCGAGCACCTCACGCACGACGTAGAGCCGGTCGCGCCACAGGAACTGTGCGGGTTCGTTGTCGCGACGGTGGACCTCGACGGGGTCGGTGTGCAGACGGGACACGGAGTGCCTCCTCCCATGGTCCGAACGGGCAGCAGTCGCTGCCCGCGGGTGCCGGGGGAAGGCGGCGCGGCGGACCGCCGGCCCGAGCGGAGCGCTTCCCCACGCACCACCCGGGCCAGCGGATCCACCCGGCGGTGTGCGAGGGTCGAGCCGCACGCACCGCCGGGCGGAGTCCGCCTCACATCAGGGTCCGCGAGGTCCCCGATGTGATGTCGAACAGTTGTTCGACTACCTGGACAGTAGACCCTGCCACTGACAGAACCGTCAACCGTAGACCCGAGGTCGAGGGACGGGTCACCGTCAGCGAACCCGGCCCACCGGTCCAGCGCCCGCCAGGACCAGCACCACCCCGGTATGTGCATCTGCCCGCAGCCTGGGCAGTGTGCAGGCATGACGACACTCGACGGCACGGTGGCACTGGTGACGGGCGCGAGCTCCGGGATCGGCGAGGCGACCGCACTCGCCCTGGCCGCGCAAGGTGCGTCGGTCGCGCTGGCCGCGCGGCGCAAGGACCGGCTCGACGACCTGGCAGGCCGGCTGGCAGCCACCGGCACGAAGGTGCTGGTCCTGGAGACAGATGTGACGCAGGAGGAGCAGGCCCGTACCGCCGTGGAGCGCACCGTCGCCGAGCTCGGCCGCCTCGACACGCTCGTCAACAACGCCGGCGTCATGCTGCTCGGCCCGATGGAGCAGGCGCCGATGCGGGAGTGGCAGCGCATGGTCGAGCTCAACGTGCTCGGCCTGATGTACTGCGCGCACGCCGCCCTCCCCCACCTGCTCAGCGCCGCAGCCGACGGCCCCCGGCAGGTCGCCGACATGGTCAACATCAGCTCTGTCGCCGGCCGCGTCGCCCGGGCAGGAAGTGGCGTCTACAACGCCACGAAGTTCGGCGTAGGCGCGTTCAGCGAGTCGCTGCGCCAGGAGGTCACCAAGCGCCACGTACGCGTCTCGCTGGTCGAGCCCGGCGCGGTCGCCACCGAGCTGGCCGGCCACAACCGGCCAGAGGTGCAGGAGATGCTCAAGGGCCGCTTCGGCGACATGGAGCGCATGGAGGCCGAGGACATCGCGGATGCCATCGCGTACGTCGTGACCCGCCACCGTCGGGTCGCCATCAACGAGGTGCTGATCCGACCCACCGAGCAGGAGGGCTAACGCCCGCCCGCGGACCAGGATCAGCCGCGGTCCCACTGGGAAAGTCCAGCCGCTGACTCAGAACCAGCTGTCCGCCATGTCCAGCGTGGTGCGGTCAAGGCTGTCGAGCAGGTCCAGCTGCGGGCCGGTGCGGGGCAGCTCGTAGCGGAAGAAGTACTGCGCCGCAGCGCGCTTCCCGTCGTAGAGGTCCCCCTCGCGGCCGGCCGCCACCAGCGCCTGCTCCAGCCACAGCCAGGCCACGACCACGTGCCCGACGGCCTCCAGGTAGACCGACGCATTCGCCAGCGCCACGTCAGCGCAACCCTGCTCCCACAGCCTCGCGGTCGTGGCGAGCACCCGGTCGACGGCGGCCTGCAGCGCAACGCCGTGCGGCGCGAGGTCACCGACAGCACGCGCAGCGGTGGCCGACATCGCCGCGGTCAGCAGACGCAGGCCTGCGCCGTCCTGCTGGAGCACCTTGCGCCCCAGCAGGTCCAGCCCCTGGATCCCGTGCGTGCCCTCGTGGATCGGGTTGAGCCGGTTGTCGCGGTAGTGCTGCTCAACGTCGTACTCGCGGGTGTAGCCATAGCCGCCGTGCACCTGGATCGCCAGGCTGTTTGCCGCAAGGCACCACTGCGACGGCCAGCTCTTCGCGATCGGCGTCAGCGTGTCGAGCAGCAGATGCGCCCGTTCGCGCTCCGCGGCCGTCTCAGCGGAGCTCTCCTCGTCCAGCAGCCGCCCGCAGTACAGCACCAGTGCGAGAGCACCCTCCACGTAGGACTTCTGCGCCAGCAGCATCCGTCGTACGTCGGCGTGCTCGATGATCGGCACCTGCGGCGAGGCCGGGTCCTTCGCGCCGACCGGCCGGCCCTGCGGCCGCTGCCGGGCGTACTGCAGCGACTTGAGGTAGCCGGTGTAGCCCAGCGCCATCGCGCCGCACCCGACGCCGACCCGCGCCTCGTTCATCATGTGGAACATGTACGAAAGACCGCGGTGCGGCTCGCCGACCAGGAATCCCACGGCTCCCGGCGCCCCGCCCGGCGTGTGGACGCCCTCGCCGAAGTTGAGCAACGTGTTCGTCGTACCGCGAAAGCCCATCTTGTGGTTCAGGCCGGCCAGCACGACGTCGTTGCGCTCACCGGTCTCAACGATCACCTTGGGTACGATGAACAGCGAGATCCCCTTCACCCCGGCCGGTGCACCCGGGATCTTCGCCAGCACCAGGTGGACGATGTTCTCGCTCAGCTCGTGGTCGCCGGCGCTGATCCACATCTTGTTGCCGAACAGCCGGTACGAGCCGTCCGGCTGCGGCTCGGCCCGAGTGAGCACGTCGGCCAGCGACGACCCGGCCTGTGGCTCGGACAGGCACATCGTGCCGAAGAACCGGCCCTCGATCATCGGCCGGACGTAGGTGTCGACCTGCTCGGGCGTGCCGTACGCCAGCAGCAGGTTGGCGTTGCCGATCGTCAGGAACGGGTAGCTCGAGGTGCCCACGTTGGCGGCCTGGAAGTAGGCGAAGCAGGCGCCCGACACGACGCCCGGCAGCTGCATCCCGCCCACGGCGGCGTCCATCGAACTGGCGATCAGCCCGGTCTGCGCGAAGACGCTGAGCGCTGCGGCCACCTCGGGGATCAGCACGACCCGGCCGTCGACGACCTGCGGCTCGTGCTGGTCGTTGGCCTTGTTGTGTGGCGCGAACTGCTCGGTCGCGACCTGTTCGGCGAGGTCCAGGACCGCGTCGAAGGTCTCCCGGGAGTGCTCGGCGAACCGCTCCCGCTTGGTCAGCAGCTCGACGTCGAGCCACTCGTACAGCAGGAACTCCAGGTCGCGGCGGGACAGCAGCAGGGACGCCATGCCGGCCAGGTTAGGCGTCGTCGGGGTGGTCGTGTGGCTGTTGCGCAGTGCCGACGGCGCCCTCGCGACCCGGCAGCGCGACCCGGTAGAGGCAGGCGTCGCAGTTCATCCGTACGTCGCCCGTCCGCGCCTCGTCGTAGCGGCCCAGCAGCAGACCGGCCACGCCGTCGGTGACCCCGACCGGCGCGGACACCACCACCTCGAGCCCGGCGACCGACCGGGCCTGCTGCTCGACGAGGCGCGGTAGCCGGCCCGGCCCGAGGAAGTAGCGCGCGACCGCGACCCGCGGGCAGCCCAGGCGCCGCAGCCGCTCCAGCGCCTCCGGCACCGTCGGGCCGGTGGTGCTGGCGAAGGCGATGTCGACGCTGGGCCAGCTGCGGCCCTCCCAGAGCAGCCGGGCCGTCGCGGCGACCTGGGCGTTGGCGTCGGGGTCGAGCGCGCCGCCCGCGACGACGACCACCGGGTCGTCCGGCCGGGCCCCCGCCTCGCGCAGCCGGCGGTCCAGGACGTCGACGAGCACCGGGTGCGGGCCGAGCGGGCGGCCGTACCGCAGCCGCACCGCCGGGTGCGCGAGCCGGCCCGCCTGCACGGACGCCGCGACGTCGGTCTTGCTGTGCGACGCGGGCGTCAGCAGCAGCGGCAGCACGACGACGTCGTCGGCGCCGTCGTCGACGAGCGCCGCCAGCGCCGACCTGATCGACGGGGACGCGTTGTCGACGTACGCATCGACGGTACGAAGGCCCGGGCGTTGCGCAGCAGCACGGGCCAGCAGGGCGCGGACACCCTCCTGCGAGGCCGGGTCGCGGGAGCCGTGCGCCACACCGAGCAGGACGTTCATGTCACCAGCCGTGCGGAGACGACCTCGCCGACGACGACCACGCAGGGCGCCCGCAGCCCGGCGGCGTCGA
>JAYVYM010000277.1:0-7301 GCA_043784245.1 Frankiales bacterium | reverse complement strand
GACGACGACGCTACGAGCGGTGATCGACGCCGCGAGCTTCCAAACCGGCACAGCGAAACGTGATGCTGACGTGAACTCCGCCAAGTTCCTCGACACCGCGAAGTTCCCGGACATCACGGTGACCGGGTCGGGGGCCAGCATGCGCGACGGGCACTGGGTGGCCACGGGGACCTTGACCGCCCGTGGGGTCCCCTCGCCGCTCGAGCTTGTCCTCAACATCATCACGGAGAGCCCGGATGGTCTGCTAACGCTTCGGGCAACCGCGAAGGTCGACCGGTACGCGCACAACGTTTCTGCCGCTAAGGGGATGGCTGCCCGCTGGTTGAACATGAGCGTCGAGGCCATAGCAACTCGAGTAATTTGAGCGCATCTGGCTACGGGCAGGCGGCGCCGGTGCTGGTTACTTCGCTAGCCCGGGGCTAGCGGTCGGAGACGCGTGCCTTGCGGTGGTACCGCAAACCCTCCTTGGCGGTACAAGATCAATAACGCCTCGGGGCGGGCACGCCGCCGGGGGCACGGTGTCTCGTTCGGCGTGTCCGGAACCAGCGTCTCGCCTAGGCGCGTTCGCGGCGTTTGTGGAACGGCCGTTGCAGGGGTGGGCGTTCCACTTCCTTGGTAGTGGGACGGTGTCCAGCCGGGTCAACGAGGGCCAAGCCACGACGCTCATTGCCCCGTACCAGTTGTCGGGTCCAGGCTGCCGTCTGAGGCGCTGTTACGTAGCCGACGTCGAAGACGGGCAGCTCGTTGAGCCGGGGTGTACGCCGGCGCACTCACGTCGCGCCCGCGCGGCAGGCTCCGCTGTATGGATGACAACAGTGCAGAGCCCGCCTACTCTGGAAACTGCCCGGGGCGTTGAGCTTCGGGAAGTGAGCCCGAGACCCGGCCGGACGACCGTGGCGCTCGGGCTTCGCGCTTGTCGGGGTCCGGCTAGACCGACCGTACGGCGCTGACGGTGGGTGCGATCCGCCGGCGCCAGTCGCCGCCCTTGGCCCAGCACCAGGCGATGGCGTCTGGGATCGCGAGCAGCGGTTCGTCGGCGGCCCGGCGGTGCACGTAGTGCAGGGTGTCGCGGCAGCCGGCGGCGCGGGTGAGCTCGATGAGCTGCTGGCTGTCCCAGCTGACCAGGCTGTCGTCCTGCTCGAGCACGAGCAGCGTGTCGCCGCGGCCGGCAGCGTCCTGGACGACGCCCAGCAGGCAGGCGGCTCGGCGCAGCCGCTCGGTGGAGTAACGGACCCCCGCGTCGTAGACCGTCGCCTGGACGCCCGCGGCGACGAGCGCAGCCGCGATGGCGCGCTTGCGGGAGTCTCGTTCGTCCTTCATGTGCAGGCGGCGCTGGCCGGGCAGGACCAGGCCACGGACCACGCGCCGCAGCTCATCCTGAACCGCCGGCAGGACGAAGGCGGCGGCGACCAGGTAGCTGTGGCGCTTGGTCTCGTCCAGGTAGACGTGACCGTTCACCGGCCGGCCGTCGTAGCTGCGGATGTCCCGCCGGCGCGCTGGATGGCTCGGTACACAGTCGAGCGGGCGACGTCGAACATCTCGGCCAGGTCCAGGGTCGTGTGCTTGCCCTCGCGCCACAGCGCGACGAGCTGGGCCTCGCGAGTGGGCTGGAGCTTGGGCTGCTTGCCGCGCAGCCGGCCCTTGGCCCTCGCAACGGCCATACCTTCTCGGGTGCAAGCCCGGGCCAGGTCGGCCTCGAACTCCGCGATCATCGACAGGACGGTGAACAGCAGCCGGCCGATCGGGTCGGCAGGGTCGTGGATGGACCCGCCGAGGTTGAGGCGTACGCCGCGGGCGGTGAGCTCGTCGACGATGTCGCGGGCGTCGGGCACGGACCGGGCGAGCCGGTCGAGTTTGGTGACCACGAGCGAGTCGCCGGGCCGGCAGGCGACCAGGGCCTCGCGCAGCCCGGGCCGGGCCCGGTGGGTGCCGCTGATGCCGTGGTCGACGTAGACCCGGTCGGCCTGCACCCCGAGGTCGGCGAGGGCCTGGCGCTGCACGGTGAGGTCCTGCCCGTCAGTCGAGACCCCGGCGTAGCCGATCCTGATCGCGGTCACGCCAGCAGTGTTCCCGGTTGGCCCACCCGCACCGGGCATTTTCTCGGGCGGGTCGTACGGGAATCTGGCTATGGCAGATCTGCGCTCGTCGAGCGGGAGGAGGCGTCTGGCCGGCGAGCGTGGCCCGTTCCCGTAGGAGGTTCCCCTACGACCAAGATCGCGGTAGGGCAGGTGTCATCTGTCGGCCACATAGCGCTGCGAGAACCGCGCCACTCACCGCTGCAAGTTCCTGCTCCTGCTCGAGGCCCGGCCTCGACGCTGATCATGTGTCGCTGGTCGGTCCCCTCGTGAGACGCGCGATCCTCGCCGCTGGGCGAGCTAACGAGCCCGCGCTTGCCCGGCGCGTGCATGCTTCGTCTACGGCCACACGTAAACAGCGTGGCCTCGGGCGGGCGACTGCCGTCGGAGACGATGGCGTTCTGCGGCAGCAAGCCCTGACAGGCGGAGCAGCGATGACCAGAATCCAACCTCAGCTGTCGGTCGATGAGGCAGCTGCGGCGGTGAGGTTCTACCAGGCAGCGTTCGGCGCCGTGGTCCTACCACGTCGGCCAGGGCGACGACATCGTGGCGCAGCTGACCGTCGGCGACGCCGCGTTCTGGGTGGCAGCAACGCAAGCCGCGTCCGGTCGCCTGAGCCCGAGATCTATCGGCGGCGCGACTGGTCGCACGCTCCTGGTCGTCGAGGACCCGGATGCGGTGATGCGTCGAGCCGTTGATGCCGGCGCGTCGGCGGCGTCACCCATGGAGGACCAGCACGGCTGGCGCCTTAGTCGACTCCTGGACCCCTTCGGTCACGAGTGGGAGGTCGGCAGCCCCCCCTTGGGCCCTGGCCGCCAGCCTGATCGTCCGGCTGTTGCCGATGGCCGTTCCCGAACCGGAACAGCGGCCCCTGCTCGACGCCAGCGGGCGGGCGCGCGAAGATCGCGGCAGCTACGACGAACAGGAGCAGCGCCATGCGCGTCACCGAGATCATCGCCGACCTGCACGTGACCGACCTCGACGCGGCTAGGGGCTTCTACACCGAGTACCTAGGGCTGACCGCGGAAGAGTTCAACCTGGGGTGGGTGGCGCGCTACACCTCCCCGCACGGCGGAATCAACATCCAGTTGATGACCCGAGACGCCACTGCTCCTGAGGACCCGGTGATCTCGGTCAGGGTCGACGACATCGATGCCGCCTACGCCCAGGCGCGGGAGCGTGGCTACGAGATCGTCCATCCGCTCACCACCGAGGAGTGGGGCGTGACCCGCTTCTTCGTCCGAGCCCCGGACGGCAACATCCTCAACGTCGTGCAGCACCGTGACTGATCCAGGCCGCGTCTCCCCGCGGTGCCGAAACGGGATCGTCAACGGGTCGGCGTCCCGCTGGTCGTTCCTCCATCGGGCGCACGACACCCAGCTGTCGCCGGCGTCAACTTGGCAGCGGCGGCTGCAGCACGCAGAGCTCGTTGCCGTCCGGGTCGGCCAGGATGTGCCACCGCCAGCCATGCTCCACCACCGGCTCGGACGTCAGCCTCACACCGCCGGCCGCCTGCACGCGCGCGACCTCGACGTCAAGGTCGGCAGTCCGCAGTCGAGATGCACCCGGTTCTTCTCGGACTTGTAGTCGCCAGTGCGTTGCAGCAGCAACTCCACCCCGGGGCCGTCCTGCGGGACCAGGCTCAGGTAACGCCCACCCCCGTACCCCTCGCGGCGATAGCCCGGGACTGTCGTCCAGAAGGCGGCAGCACGCTCCAGATCACCGCAGTCAAGGACACGACCAGCTCGCCCTGCGGGTAACGCTGCACGTCCGCCAGCCTCGCACTCCAGGATCGAGACGCTCACCGCGCGCTCCGACCGGCGACGGAAAGGCGGCCGCGACAACATCTGGCGAGGACATCGAGGACCGGGCTGGGTATGGCCGCTTGCCGTTCTTTGGCTGCTGGGCACGGCTCGACGCGTGCATCGCCGCTCCGACACCCCGCGAAGAAGGAGGCGTTCATGATCCTGCCGAAGATCCGCGACCCCCGCCTCATCACGCTCCGACGCGGCGGGACGCTGACCGACGCCGACCACCACCTGCTCGCCTTGTGGGCGGCAGCATGCGCCGAGCACGTCCTGCACCTTTTCAAGTCGGCCCAGCCGCAGGACCCGAGACCCCGTCACGCGATCCAGCTTGCCCGCGCCTGGGTGCATGGCGAAGTCACGATGATGCAAGCGCGGGCGACGGGCGGCCACGCGATGGGCGCCGCGCGGGACCTGCGCGGCCCGGCTCGCCACGCCGCGTACGCCACCGGCCAGGCTGGAGCCGTCGCCCACGTCGCCGCGCACGAGCTCGGTGCGGCCGCCTACGCCATCAAGGCCGTCCGTACCGCCGTGCCCGCCAGCCAGGCCGAGAGTGCGGGGCGAGGGGAGTGCCGGTGGCAGCGAGACCAGCTCCCGGACGCGATCCGCGAGCTCGTGCTCGACGACCAGCGCCTGCGCAACGACATCTGCTGGTCAGTCTTCGACCGTTAGCGCTGCCCAGACCCAGGAGCGGGAGGAGCATCACCCTGTGGCGGACGGGACGAGCAGGATCGAACTGACCCAGGCCGATCTCCGTATGGTCGCTGGCTTCGCGGCCAGCTGCGCGCGTCCAGCGCTGGCGATTTTCGAGGACGAGGTCCCGGGCGACGGACGCCCACGAGCAGCCCTCGATGCCGCGCACGCCTTCGCGGAGGGCTCCGACCGGACCAAGGCGCTGCGTGATCGCGCCTGGGACGCCCAGCGGGCGGCCAACCAAGCTCGGGACTCGGGCCAAGCTGCGGCCGCCGAGGCAGCGCGCGCAGCCCTAGCTGCAGCCGCTGCCGCGTTCCTGCACCCGATGCCGAAAGCCACCCAGGTCAAGCACATCCTGGGGGCGGCCGCACACACCGCACGCGCGTTCGAGATCTCCGCGGGAGACGACCCGGCCGCCGGCCTTCACGGGATCACTTGCGCGAGGGCCCTGGCCCCTCCCCGCCTCGCCGACGTCCTGGAGCGCCACCCGCCGGCACCGAGCGGTGGTGGACGGGTCAGGGAGTTGATGCGGATGCTGGACACGTCCCTGCGGCGACCGCAGACGCAGCAGGTCCTCGCGCCGCCACGGCAGCCGTCCCGTTGACCGTTCCTCAGGCGGACGTGCGCAGGGGTCTACTCACGCAAATGCTTGTCGGTGGGTACGGGCTGCGACGGCGAACAGCCAGCCCATGAAGGTGACCAGGATCGCGCGCTGGACCAGGCCCTTGAACGGGAACAGCGCGGTAGAGGGGGCCTGACTCGCCTTGAGGGCGATGTCGCCAACGGTCAGGATGACCCCGGCGGCCAGCGTCCACGACGCCACCGGGCGCCAAGCCGGGTCCTCGCGGAAGCGACGGTGGAAGACGAAGCAGCTGACGGGCGCGAGCGCGAAGACCAGGGCTCCGAACACGCCGTGAATCAGACCGTGGGCGCTTACCTGGTTGAACATCGCCGACGGGTCGGTGGTGAACGGCCCGGAGGCCAGCAGGCTCATGCCGATGATCTGCACCAGGACTGGGCCCGCGAGGGACCCCGGGCCGTCGCGGAAGTGGGCGGCCAGGCCACGACCGAAGGTGAAGATCAGGGCGCCCGTCACCAGGAAGTTGGTGATCTGCACCCACCCGGAAGGGCCCAGCGACAGTTCGCTGACGAACATGCTGGACGGGTGGTAGCCGGGCCGACGCCATCCCTCGACGGTGAACACGGCCACGAATCCCGCCGCTCCGACCATGCCGGCCCTTGCCCCGAGCCGCGCGCGACGTCGCCCGGTCGCTGCGCGGGTAGCGATGCGCGTGCTCACCCAGCCACCCTGGCACGCACGACCGCATCCGAGAACATCGGCTCTGGGCCTGTCCCAGTGGGCGTTCGGCCAGCGCGACGCCGTCGCCCTGACCCGTACGGGCCGACGTGGACGTGGGCCAGACTGAGGTGGTGCCTCCTCCTGCAGCCGTGATGACTGTCCTTTGGCTGTCGTGGCTGTCGTGGCTGTCGTGGCTGTCGTGGCTGTCGTGGCTGTCGTGGCTGCGGGTCGGCGCGTACGGCTCGGCGCTGCTCGCCCTGCTCTACGCGGGGGTGAGCGCGTACTGGACGGTCGGCGGGACAGCGCTGCTGTCTACGGTCGGGGGCCGCTCGAGCAGTTGGCCCGCCACTCGACGGCGGCCGCCGTTGCCTTGGGAGCTGATGTCACCGCAGCGACGCTGGCCGGCGTCGGGCTGAGCCTGGCGCTGGTCCAGGTGTGGGGCCGCCGGCTGCCCCAGCGGCTGCTGGGCTGGGCGGCGATGGCGGCCGCCTCGGTCCTCACGATCTACGGCGGGCTGCTGGTCGTCGTTGGCGGGCTCGCCCTGCTTGGAGTCTTCGGGCCGCCGCCGAGCGACCCCACTGCGCTGCGCTGGCACGTAATGGTCTGGGACCTGTGGTTCCTGCTGTGGGGGCTGTTCCTGGGAACCGCCGTCTGGCAACGGCGCCACCTCCCGACGTCGCAGCGCGCCCTCATCGTCCGGTAGTTGGTCGGCATACAGGACCGCCCGGACGTCTCGGTTTGCGGGACACGCAGGATGAGCATTCAGCTCTCGCCGAGACACCGGACGTCCGTCGCGTCACGCTGACCCGGTGGTCCTGCTGCCTCGCGTCGATGGGCTTGCCTGGGACCACAACGCCTACTACCACCGGCTGGTCCTGAGTCGCCTGCCGATCGGGTCCTCACGCGTGCTCGACGCCGGCTGCGGCGCCGGACTGCTCGCCGCCAAGCTGGGGCGGCGCGTGCCCTACGTAGACGCGGTGGACCGAGACGCCGGCATGGTCCAACGGGCCAGGCTTGCCGCCGGGCCAGGCGTCGTCGTCCGGCAGGCCGACCTGCTCACCGACCCGCTGCCAGAGGCCGCCTACGACGCCGTCGTGAGCCTGTCGGCACTGCACCACCTCCCCCTGCGCGCCGCGCTACCGCGACTGGCCACGGCGCTGCGCCCCGGCGGGCGGCTGATCGCGGTGGCCCTGCCGCGGGTGGAGCTACCGCGCGACCTTCCCGTTGAGATGGCAGCGGTGGGCGCGCAGGCCGCCGTCGCCGTCGCGCTGGGGCTTACTCGGCTCGCCGGCCTTCCCGCACTGGTGAAGGTCAACGACAGCATGCCCGTCATCGCGCCCGAACTCACCGTACGGCAGGTGCGCCGACAAGCCCAGGCTGTACTCCCAGGTGCGCGCGTACGCCGGCTGCTCTTCTGGCGCTACCTCC
>JAYVYM010000276.1:0-7055 GCA_043784245.1 Frankiales bacterium | reverse complement strand
TTCCACCCGCCGCCCCCCCGCGTCGAACGCTGAGCCCTCCTCGCACGCTCAATGCTCGAGCCGGGCGCACGACACGCCGAGCGGCTGTTGACCAGTCAGGAGCCGTCCACGTAGCGTGCCGCACTAGTCACAGGTAGACGAAAGTCCAAGTGTCTAGCTGAGATCGAGAGTTCTCGAGCTCCTCCCCGGCTCGTGTGCAGCCCGCCCATCTGCGCCGTTTCCGTCCGGCGACACCGCGACCCGAGAGGCTCCATCCCGTGGCAGCACCCCAGAACTACCTGGCCGTGATCAAGGTGGTCGGCATCGGTGGAGGTGGCGTCAACGCCATCAACCGCATGATCGAGGTTGGTCTCAAGGGCGTCGAGTTCATCGCGATCAACACCGACGCGCAGGCGCTGCTGATGAGTGACGCGGACGTCAAGCTCGACGTCGGCCGCGAGCTCACCCGCGGGCTCGGCGCCGGCGCCGCCCCCGAGGTCGGCCGGCAGGCCGCCGAGGACCACCGCGACGAGATCGAAGAGGTGCTCAAGGGCGCCGACATGGTGTTCGTGACCGCCGGCGAGGGCGGTGGCACCGGGACGGGTGGCGCGCCCGTCGTGGCCAGCGTGTCCCGCTCGATCGGCGCGCTCACGATCGGCGTGGTCACCCGGCCGTTCTCCTTCGAGGGCCGGCGTCGCGCGACCGCAGCCGAGCAGGGCATCGAGGCGCTGCGTCAGGAGGTCGACACGCTCATCGTGATCCCGAACGACCGGCTGCTGTCGATCAGTGACAAGCAGGTCAGCGTGATGGATGCCTTCAAGAGCGCTGACCAGGTGCTGCTGTCCGGCGTGCAGGGCATCACGGACCTGATCACCACGCCGGGGCTGATCAACCTGGACTTCGCCGACGTCAAGAGCGTCATGAGCAACGCGGGCAGCGCCCTGATGGGCATCGGCAGCGCCCGCGGCGACGACCGGGCGGTGCTTGCTGCCGAGGCGGCCATCGCCAGCCCGCTGCTCGAGGCCAGCATGGACGGCGCCCACGGCGTGCTGCTGTCGATCTCAGGTGGCAGCGACCTCGGCCTGTTCGAGATCAACGAGGCCGCGCAGCTGGTCGCGGACGCGGCCCACCAGGATGCCAACATCATCTTCGGAGCCATCATCGACGACGCGCTCGGTGACGAGGTCCGGGTGACCGTCATCGCCGCGGGCTTCGACGCCGGCGCGCCCTCGCCGATGCGCCGCGCCGAGCCCGCGCGCCGGCCCGCTGCGCCCGAGGCTCCGACGGCAGCTGCTCCCGCCACCGCCCAGGCCGAGCCGCGCTACCGCCCGACGCAGCCCAGCCCCCGGCCGCAGCGGGCGCCTGCAGGTGACGACGACCTCGACGTACCCGACTTCCTCAAGTAGGCGTGCCCGACCTGCTCGACGCGGGGCTGCCCGCCCCGGCCTGGGGCGGCTTCACGATGCGTACCGGTGGCGTCAGCAAGCCCCCGTGGGACGCCCTCGATCTGGCCAGCCACGTCGGCGACTCGCGGGCTGACGTCCTGGTCAACCGCCGGCTGCTCGCCGACGCCCTGGGCGGCCGACAGCTGGCCTACGCCGAGCAGGTGCACGGCGCCGGGGTAGCGGTGCTCGACCGGCCGCCTGGAGTCGCCGGGGTCGGCGCGCCCGGTGTCGACGCCCTCGTGACAGCGTCGCCAGGCCTCGGCCTGGTCGTCCTGACCGCCGACTGCCTGCCCGTGCTGCTCGCCGACCCGCGGGCAGGCGTCGTTGCGGCGGTGCACGCCGGACGGGCCGGGCTGACCGCTGGCGTGCTGCAGGCCGCACTCGCGGCGATGGCCGGTCTGGGCGCTACGCCCGCCGGGATCAGCGCCGTGCTCGGGCCGTCGGTCTGCGGTCGCTGCTACGAGCTGCCGGCCGAGCTCGCCGACGAGGTCGGGCGTCTGGTGCCGGGTAGCCGCGACACGACCCGCCGGGGCACGCCGTCGGTCGACCTGGCGGCCGGTGCGGAGGCGTTGCTGCGCGCCGCCGGCGTCTCGGACGTCTCCAGGGTCGGTGGCTGCACACTCGAGCAGCCAGAGCGCTTCTACAGCTTCCGCCGCGATGGCCGCACCGGCCGGCACGCCGGCGTCGTGCGACTGGGCTCCTCGGGCGCGGGCTCGTGAACCGTCGCGCCGAGCTCGAGGCCGGCATTGCCGCGCTGGAGCAACGGATCGCGGCCGCATGCGCCGCGGCCGGCCGCGACCGCGCGGGGCTGACGCTCATCGCGGTCACCAAGACCTGGCCGGTCACCGACGTCGCCCTGCTGCGCGACCTCGGGGTGCGTGACATGGGGGAGAACAAGGACGCCGAGGCAGCCGGTAAGGCCGCACAGGTGCCGGGCGTGCGCTGGCACTTCGTGGGGCAGCTGCAGACCAACAAGGCCCGCTCGGTGGCGTCGTACGCCACGGTCGTGCACTCCCTGGACCGGCCGCGGCTGGCCGTCGCGCTCGCCGACGGGGCCCGACGTGCCGGCCGCGTGGTCGACGTGCTCGTCCAGGTCAGTCTGGACGGCGACGCCGGCCGCGGGGGAGCGCTGCCCGCCGACGTGGACGCGCTCGCCGACGTGGCGGCCGGGCTCGAGGGGCTGCGACTGGCTGGCGTGATGGCCGTTGCGCCGCTCGGCAGCGACCCGTTGGCAGCCTTCGACACGCTCGTTCGGGTCTCCGGTCGGTTGCGCGAGCACCACCCGGCTGCGGCGGTCGTCAGCGCCGGGATGAGCGGCGACCTCGAGGCCGCGGTCGCCGCCGGCGCGACGCACCTGCGTGTCGGCACGGCGTTGCTCGGCCATCGACCGCCCCTACTCCGGTAGCGTCCGGTGTCAACCCCCCAACGACACGAGGAGCCCGACATGCCCGGCGCCATGCGCAAGTTGGGTCTGTACCTCGGGCTGGTCGAGGACGACGAGGAGCGCTATGACGCGCACGGGTACGGTCCCGACGGCTACTCCGGGGACGAGGCCGAGCCGGCCCGCCGCGGCCGGGAGCCGGAGCCCGCACCACGTGGCCGTACCCGCCAGCCGGCCTTGCGCGAGCAGGGCACCGATGCTGTGGCCGTGCGCCGCGGCGGGGACAGCCGCCGCAGTGGTCTGGTGGCGCTCGATGAGCCGGAACGTGTGCCGATGACGCCGCCAGAGGACACCTACCGCATTACCACCCTGCACCCGCGCACCTACAACGAGGCGCGCACCATCGGCGAGCATTTCCGCGACGGCACGCCGGTGATCATGAATCTGACCGAGATGGACGATACGGATGCCAAGCGGCTTGTGGACTTCGCAGCCGGGCTCTCCTTCGGTCTGCGCGGTCGCATCGAGCGGGTCACCAACAAGGTCTTCCTGCTATCCCCGGAGCACGTCGAGGTGACCGCCGAGGACAAGGCGCGGATCGCCGAGAACGGCTTCTTCAACCAGTCGTAGGAGCGCGTGCCCCGTGGTCGTCGCGGCCGTCCTGGCCACTGCCCTGACCGTTTTCCTGGTCCTGCTGTTCCTTCGTCTGATCTTCGAGTACGTCTTCATGCTCGCCAGAGGCTTCAAGCCGACCGGCCTGGTGGCCATGCTGCTCGAGCTCGTCTTTTCCCTCACCGACCCGCCGCTCAAAGCGCTGCGTCGGGTGTTGCCGCCGCTGCGGGTCGGCGGCGTGTCCCTCGACCTGGCCTTCCTCGTCCTGTTCATCCTCGTGAGCATCTTGCGCACGGTCGCCGTCAACGCCTCGCAGTGACTTCCCTGCCGTCGTTTCCTCCGGAAGTGATCCTGTGCCGCTGACCCCCACCGACGTCGCCAACAAGCAGTTCAGCCGGACGTTCCCCGGCTACCACCGCGACGAGGTCGACGGCTTCCTCGATGAGGTCGAGTCCGAGCTCACCCGGCTGCTTCGCGCCGGTGCCGACCGGCAGGCGCAGGACGGCCCGGCGGCGCTCGGCATGGCTGCGTCGGGCGCGGCGGTGCCTGCTGTGGCCGGTGGCGGCCCGGAGGCTGCGCTGCGTACGTTGCAGCTGGCGCAGCGCACTGCCGACGAGGCGGTCGCCGAGGCCCGCGCGGAGGCCGCGGCGATGCTGGAGAGCGCCCGTACCGAGTCGTCAGCGACGCTGACCGCGGCCCGGTCCGAGGCGGAGTCGACGCTGACGGGCGCTCGCGATGAGTCGGAGTCGGCGCTGGCGGCAGCCCGCGAGGAGGCCGACGCGACCAGCCTGGCTGCCCGTGAGGAGGCCGACGCGACGCTGACGGCAGCCCGATCCGAGGCCGCGCAGGCTCTGACGGGCGCGCGCGAGCACCTCGACGTCGCCACGGCACAGGCCGCCGCGATGCTGGCTGCCGCCGAGGCTGAGTCCGAGCGCCTGGTCGTGCAGGCTCGTCGGCGCGACGAGCAGCTCATGGCCGAGATGTCGGCGCGCAGAGGCGTCGCCATCGACGAGCTCAGCGCGACCCGCACCCAGCTCGAGTCGCAGATCACGGACCTGCGGGCCTTCGAACGCGACTATCGCGACCGGCTCAAGCATTATCTCGAGGCACAGTTGGCCCGGCTCGGGGATGACGGGCCGGGCGGTGATGGACCGCCCGGGGGCGACGGCACCCCAGGAGCCGAGGGTGTGGAGCGTTCCCTGATGGATGCGCCGCTCACTGAGTCAACCCCCCTGCCCGACGGCGTGTCGAGCCCTGCCGCGAGCAGCCCCGGCGATGGCGCCCCGGATGACAGCGCCCCCGGTGATGGCGGCCCCCGTGAGAGTGGCCCCATTGATGGCGGCCCCGGTGACAGCGGCCTCGGTGATGGCGGACCCGGTGACAGCGGCCCCGGTGATGGCGGCCCAGGTGACAGCGCCCCCAGTGACAGCGGCCCCGGTGATGGCGGCCCCGGTCACAGCAGCCCCGGTGACAGCGCCCCCAATGATGGCGGCCCCGGTGAGGGTGGCCCCATTGATAGTGCCCTCGGTGACAGCGGCCCCGGTGACAGCGGCCCCGGTGAGGGTGGCCCGGTGGACGGGGGCGGCGGCTCCGAGCACCGCGCCAACAGTGCTGTGGCCGGCGCTGAGGGTGAGGGCGCTACCCCGGGCGAGTCGGTCGGCGCCGGTGACCAAGACCCCGGAGATGGCACCGCGCCTTTGGTCTCGTTACCGGCACAGGAGGCAGCTCAGCTCGTTCGTCGAGGTCTGCCGCATAGCTGGCCGACGTCGCCGTTCGGCCTGCGTACCGGACGTCAGCAGTCCGGTGGCGGGGCCACGGTCGACCCGGCCGCTGTCGTTCCGCCGCCGGACGAGCCCGCCGGACGACCCGAGGGCTGAGTCTGCGGGGTCGGCGCGCGCCGACGTGGCCAGTGCCCGTAGCGGGCGTAGCCAGGGCTGCCAGCCACGCCGCCAGTGTCCGCAGCGACGCCGCCAGGGGGCCGAAAGACACGCAGCACGTGCCGCCAGCGACCCGGCCGAGCCGCTTGTCCCGTGGATAGCATCGGCGGGCCCGATCCACGCACCCGTCGGAGGACAACGTTTTGATCGTTATCAGCGGCGCGCTCGTCCTGATCTCGCTCGTGCTGCTCCTGATCGGGCTGCTCGGCACCGGTCTCGGGTTCATCTACGCGTCGATCGTCGTCAGCGTGCTGGCGTTTGTGTTCTTGCTGCTCGGCATCCTGCTGCGTCGCGGCGACCCGGTGGCCGCCGACGGACACAGCCAGGACGTTGGCGGAGCCCCGCACCGGGGAGGTCGCCCGCCCGCTGGCGACCTCGAGAAGGCAGAGCAGGAAACCGTGTCCGCGGTAGCGCCTCGACCCGTCGCCACCGCGGATGTTTCGGAGCCGCCCGCCGAGCACGACGACGAACGCCTCGAGGAGCAGGACGCAGACATCGGTGGGCTGGTGTTCGTGGTTCAGGGGCGACCGCGCTACCACGTGCAGGGCTGCAGCTACCTGTCCGGCGGGAACGTCGAGCTTGTTGATGTCGTCGATGCACGGGAGGAGGGCTTCAGCCCCTGCGGCAACTGCCGACCTGACGCATCTCTTGCCGCCGACGCCGAGCTGCGTCGGGAGGGCGCCGCCGGCGCCGTGACCGACCTGCCAGGCAATTCGCGGGGGGCGGAGCTGTCCGCCCCTGACGCACAGGTTGCAGCCGCTGGAACGGCCGCTCGTTCCGACGTCGGCGCCCCCGTCCGACCCCGCCCGGTCGCGGTCAGTTCTGACCCCCGCGGCATAGCGGCGCTCTTGGCTCCCGCCGATCCGCCCGTGCCGGGTCCTGTGGTGCGCGGCGCGGCGGCGCGTTCGTCGGCGGCCGCTGTCCTCAACAGGCTCCGGCCGGCACCACGGCCGGGCTATGTCCCGGGAGCCCGGTCGCGGCCCGTCCGTCAGCCCGCCGTGACGAGCAACCCGGCCCCGACCGACGACCCCGGTGCCCGCTCCGCTGCTGACAACTCCGCCACCCCCACGACCGACTCCGCGCTGAAAGCTGGTTCGGGAACGCACGCTGTTGTAGCGACGGAACCCACACCTCCCTCCGTCGACTGAGAGCGCTCCGAACCCAGGGCGCTCCAGCCGAGGGCGCTCCGACCGAGGGCGCTCCAACCGAGGGCGCTCCAACCAGGGCGCTCTAACCCAGGGCGCTCTAACCGAGGGCGCTCCAACCTGCGGGCACGTCGACCTGACGGCCGGGGTCGGCGGAGATTGTGTGCATCATCGGGGCTCGCAACACACAATGTCCCCCTGTGGTTGGTCTAGCCACGCTGGGCAGCCGCGAAAATGCTGGACATTGTGTGCTCGATTTGAAGATGAAGCACACAATCTCGAGGTGCGCCCTCAGGAGGGGGGAGGGGGAGGGGGCCGGAAGAGGATGCCGGCCCCCGGGCGGTGGCGGCCGGGAGGGGGGCCGGAAGAGGATGCCGGGCCCCTGGCGGTGTCGGCCCTGGGCGGTGTCGCAGGCCGGCGGTGTCGGGCCCGGGCGGTGTCGGGCCCGGGCGGTGTCGCAGGCGGGCGGTGTCGGGCCCGGGCGGTGTCGGGCCCGGGCGGTGTCGGGCCCGGGCGGTGTCGGGCCCGGGCGGTGTCGGCCCCGGGCGAGGCCGGC
>JAYVYM010000275.1:0-2986 GCA_043784245.1 Frankiales bacterium | reverse complement strand
CCGGTCGCGGGGCTGACCCGCAACGCCGCCCGCGCAGCCGGCACGGCACGGGTCGTGAGCGGGCCGGACCTCGAGGCCTTCGTCGGCGGGGCGAAGGTCGTCACCGACGCCACCGCCGGGCCCCCGCCGACACCGCCCGCCGACCTGTTTGGCTGAGCCGGCTCAGCTCTGCTGTGTCCCGGCCAGCAGGGCGTGAACGACCTGCAGCCGCACCAGGTGGGCCGTCAGCGCACGCCGCGGAAGTCCGGCGCCCGTTTGGCCAGGAAGGCGGCGACGCCCTCGGCATACTCGGGGCCGGTGAGCGAACGCTCGTACAGGGCGTGGACCGCCGCGTCCTCCGCGCGCTCCCCCCGTCCGACCCGGGCCAGCAGGGCTTTCGCGCCGACCTGCGACACACGTGCCCGGGACGCGAGTACGGCAGCCAGCTGGTAGGCCCGGGTTTCGACGCTGCCAGGCTCGTGCACCTCGTGGACCAGGCCCATCCGCAGTGCCGTGTCGGCGTCGACGAACTCGCCGGTCAGCAGGAACCACGAGGCCCAGGACCGGCCGACGACGTCGACGAGGCGGGCGGTCGACGGCAGGGCGTACACGATCCCGAGTTTGGCCGGGGTCACGCCGAACTGCGAAGTCGTGTCACAGATCCGCAGGTCGCAGGCTGCGGCGACCTGTGTACCGCCGCCGACGGCCCAGCCCTGGACGAGCGCCATCGTCGGCTTCGGGAAGTCGATGATTGCGCGCTCGCCACCGGTGACGGCCTCGCCGTACGCCGCCGCCGACTCCGGCGTGGAGCGCAGGGTGGCGAACTCCGAGATGTCGGCACCGGCCGAGAACGGTCCGCCGGGCGTCCCACGCAGGACCACGACGTCGACGTCGTCATCGATGGCGAGCAGCGGCAGCACCCGGCCCAGAGCGACCCACATCGCGTACGAGATGGCGTTGCGGCGCTCGGGCCGGTGCAGCTCGAGGGTGACCACGCCGCCGTGGCGCGTCACGAGCAGGGCGCCGCGAGCGTCCCCGATCGCGTCGTCGAGGGCGGCGTCATCGACAGCGTGCACAGAGCCATCCTGCCGGGTCCCGGTCGGGCGGCCGCAGCTCCCCTTCGAGAGTGCGAGTTCCGGGCCCGTCAGAGCGCACTCCCGGGGAAGTGCGCGGTAGCAGGAGAGGTGCGTCAGTGGCGGGGGGAGCAGGCTCGGCGCTGGGCGGGCGCCCGGCCCACGGGCAGCACGTCGGGGGCGCCCGTGTCGATCGCGCGCAGCGAGGCCAGCACGGCCTCGAGCGACCTGGCCCGGTAGAACGGCGGCAGCGTCGCGAGCAGCAGCGGGGCGTACGAGGCGGTGGCGAGCCGCGGGTCCAGGACCGCGACCACGCCCCGGTCGCCGGCGGCGCGGACCAGCCGGCCGGCGCCCTGCGCGAGCAGTACAGCGGCGGGCGGCAGGGTCACCGACCGGAAGCCGTCCGCGCCGGCCGCCTGGAGCCGGGCCTGCACCAGCGGGTCGTCGACGTGCGCGAAGGGGATCCGGTCGATGACGACCAGCTGGCAGGCGCTGCCAGGGGTGTCGACGCCCTGCCAGAAGGACCGGGTGCCGAACAGGCAGGTCCGGGCATCCTGCGCGAACCGGTGCGCGAGCGCGCCCGGTGAGTCCTCGCCCTGCAGCAGCACGGGCAGGTCAGGCAGCGCCGCGCGCACCGACGCGGCCGCCCGGGCCGCCGCCGCCGTCGAGCTGAACAGGCCGAGGGTGCGGCCACCGGCGGCGGTGAGCAGCGTGACGAGCAGCGCATCGATCGCGGGCGCCCAGCCCGGCGACGACGGCAGCGGCAGCTCGGCGGCCACCCACAGCTGTGCCTGCCGCGGGTAGTCGAACGGGCTGCCGGCGTCCAGGTACCGCCAGCGCAGCGGTGGCACGTCGTCGGTGTCCGGCGCAGCCGGGTCCAGCCCCAGGGCGCGTGCGGTGTGGTCGAAGGACCCGCCGAGGGTCAGCGTCGCCGAGGTCGCGATCACCGTGGCCTCCCCGAACAGCCTGGCCGCGAGGGCGTCACCGATCGCCAGCGGCGAGACCCGCAGACGCACCGAGCCGGGCTCCCCCACCGCGTACGTCGCGCTCGCCACCGTGGGCACCCGCAGCTCCGACGCGGCCTGCCCGACGTCGGTCAGCGACTGCCGGGCCCGTTCGCGCTGCGCCTTCGCGGCCTCGCCGAGATCGCCCAGGTCGCGCCCGAGCTCGGCCGCGGCGGCCCCGCAGGACGCCTCGACCAGGGCGAGGACGTCGCGCGCCGGGTCGGGCAGCACCCGCAGCCAACCCGGCGCCGTGCTGGCCAGCAGCCCTTCGAGCGCGTCGGCGGCGCCCTGCAGCCGCTCGCGGGTGGCCGGGGTCAGCGCGTCGGGGGCGGCACCGACGGCCCTGCGCAGGTCGGAGCGGCTCAGCTCGTGGGTGAGCGCCTCGGTCGCCGAGGCCACGAACTCGTGCGCCTCGTCCAGCACGACCACGTCGTGCTCGGGCAGCACGCTGACGTCGGTGAACACGTGCAGCGCCAGCAGCGCGTGGTTGGCGACAACGAGGTCGGCATCCTTGGCGGCCTCCCGGGCCTGCTCGGCGAAGCAGTCGACCAGGTCGGGGCAGCGCCGACCTAGGCAGTCGCGGGCCGACACCGACACCTGCCGCCAGGCCCGGTCGGTGACCGGGAACGGCACCTCGTCGCGGTCACCCGAGGTCGTCTCATCCGCCCAGGCGCGCAGCCGCAGCACCTGCTGCTCGAGGCCGGACGGTTCGGTCTCGAACAGCCCATCCGGCTCGGCGACGGCGCCCGGGCCGCCGTGCACCTGCTGCAGGCACAGGTAGTTGCCGCGACCCTTGGCCAGCGCGTACGTCGGGGTGCGCCCGAGCGGGCCGGTCAGCGCCGCGACCAGGCGGGGCAGGTCCTTGTCGACCAGCTGTGCCTGTAGCGCCTTGGTTGCGGTGGCCACCACGACCCGGCGGCCGCTGGCGAG
>JAYVYM010000274.1:0-5028 GCA_043784245.1 Frankiales bacterium | reverse complement strand
GCGACAGGAGTCACCGACTGGAGCGTCAGCGACGGTGAGGACCGCAGGGTCGGCCTGTTCCACGGCCTGCTGAACGTGGCAGGTGTGACGCTGCAGGGTGCCTCGCTGGCCGCCCGGCTGGCCGGACACCGCAGCTCGGCGCGTGCGCTCAGCGCCAGCAGCCTGACCGTCACGGCGGCCTCGGGCTTCATCGGGGGACATCTCGTGCAGGGCAGGGCCGTCATGGTCAGCCGCGTCGCGACGACCACCGGACCGGGCCGCTGGGTCCGGGCCGTCGCCGAGGCGGACCTGCCGGACGACACGCTCACCGGGGTCGAGGTCGAGGGCAGGCAGGTCCTGCTGCACCGCAACGACCAGGAGATACATGCGCTGGACAACCTCTGCAGTCACGCGGGTGGCTTGCTGAGCCGCGGCGAAGTGATCGACTGCGCCGTCGAGTGCCCTTTGCACGGATCCCGCTTCGACCTGCGCGACGGTCGCGTCGTCCGTGGACCTGCCCATCACCCGCAGCCGGTCCTGCCCACGCGGATTCGGAACGGCTGGATCGAGGTTCGGGGCGCCCTGCCCCGTTCCAAGCGCGCGAAGACCTGAGGAGCAACGCCATGGCATGGAAAGCGATCGCTGATGTGGACCAGCTCGAAGAGGGCGACATGATGCTCGTCCAGTTGGGCGAGCCGGTCTGCGTCGTTCGCCTTTCCGAGGACGAGGCCGCGGCTGTACACAACACCTGCACCCATCAGCAGCAGCCGCTGAACGAGGGTTACCTGCAGGACGACGACACGCTCATCTGCCCTGCGCACAACTCGCGTTTCGACCTCCGGACCGGTGAGCCGCTCGGCGTACCGGCGGTCGCCCCGATCCCGGTCTACGCGTGCAAGATCGAGGACGGCGCCATCTGGGTGGACATGGAGCAGCAGCTCAACAACGCGGCGATCCCGCACAAGCCCTTCCACTGAGCTGCGGTCCCTGCGGCGGGCGTCAGTCCCGGTCCAGGCCGTCACGCAGCGCCCGCTCCCAGGCCGCGTCCTCCTGCCGTGTCTGAGGGTGTCGGACGAGGAAGTCGCCGGCCTGTCGCCAGAAACTCCACCGTTTCCAGCGCTTCGTTCACGAGCTCGCCGTTTCCTGAGCCGGGCGGAGCCGTTTCGGGCTCACCAGGCTGCGATGCTGCCGTCCCAGGAGTGGAAGCCGGCGGTGGGTCCGTCGTGGGGTAGGAGCGCCAGCCTGACGGCTTCGGCTGCGGCCTCCGCCGGGTCTCCACCGAACTCAGCCGCACGGCTGTTCAGGTTGGTGGCGCGAAGCCCGGGCGCGAGCGCGTTGACCTTGAAGTCACCTTGCTCAGCCAGCGCCTGGGCGTAGTAGATGGTGAGCGCGTTCAGTGCCGCTTTGGATGAGCGGTAGGCGGCGGCGGCTCCTCGCAGCCGGTAGTCGAACTGGGGGTTGGGGCCGGTGCTCCAGGTCAGCGACCCCGTTCCGCTAGAGATGTTGACGATGCGCGGTGCTGTGGAGCGCCGCAGCGCGGGCAGGAAGGCGTTGGTGACGGCCACGACGCCAAAGACGTTCGTCTCGTAGACCTGGCGCAGGGTTGCTAGACCCGTCTCGGTCGGGGGCTGCCCGGCGTCGCTGATCCCCGCGTTGTTGACGAGCACGTCCAGGTGCGGGACCTCTGTCGCGGCCGCAGCAACGGACTGCTGGTCGGTCACGTCGAGCACGAGCAGGCGAGCGCCGCCGCCGAGTTCCGTGACTGCGGCTCGCCCGCGCTCCGCGTCTCGCGAGCCGACAAACACCGTGAAGCCGACGCCCACGAGCTGGCGGGCGATCTCCTTGCCGATGCCGCTGTTGCCCCCCGTAACCAGTGCGAACCTGCGTTCGCCCGCACCCCGCTCGCCCACTGCGTCGCTGAGCTGCTGCTCGTCCATGTAGGTCTCCATCCCGATCTTCTCTGGCAACTCCAACGTGACCGTTGGAGTTGCCAGAAGGATAGGGCACCGTCGCGGCATCTCCAACTCCGGCGTTGGAGTTCTACGATGACCTGATGGCGTGGGACACCGAAGGAACGCGACGCCGGCTCAGGGAGGCCGCGACCGCGGAGTTCGCCGAGCACGGTCGCGATGGCACGACCATGACGCGCATCGCCGCGCGCGCAGGCGTCAACAAGGAACGGCTTTACAGCTACTACGGCGACAAGAACGCGCTGTGGGAGGTGGTGCTGAGCGCTGAGCTCGACCGGCTCGCCTCTGCGGTCGAGTTGGCCGGCGCCGGGCTGGACGATATCGGACTCTTCGCAGGGGCGACCTACGACTACCACTGCGAGCACCCCCAGCTGGGACGGCTGCTGCAATGGGAAGGCCTCACCCGCGGTCCCGCCGCCGCGGCCGCCCGGCGCTCGACGCACTACCGCGAGAAGGTGGAACGCTTTGCGCAGGCTCAGCGGCAGGGCCTCCTCGACGACGGCCTCGACCCGGCGCACCTCGTGTTCGCGCTCATCGGGCTGGCGGCCTGGTGGCAGACCGTGCCGCAGCTCGCGGAGATGATCACCGGGTTCCCCGGAGATGACGCCCGGGAACGCAGCCGCCGACGGGCCTTCGTGGTCGATGCCGCGCGGCGCCTGGCCGGCGCCCGCTGAGGCACCGATCTCAGCCGACGGGAGCCGGACGGTCGGCCGGAGCACGTAGAGAGGACGTCTTGTGGACGGGCAGGTCCGTCAGCTCACCGGTTGTCCACGGGTCCGGTAGGGCCTGAGCCGAGCGAATGCTTGCGTCGAGGTGGAACGGTGTCGCCCTGTGCTGGCTGTTCGCGTGGCATGGCCGCCGCGGTAGGCGTAGTCCTGCATGCCGGCCTTGGTGTTCCACAGCGAGAGGGGGGCCCGATGGCTTCAGGGCCGATGGTGTTGGGGTAGCCGCCTGGCGTCGGCTACGACGTTGATGGGCGTAAGTCGGATCACGACGATGACTGATCGCGGTCGAGGTAGGCGCAGGCATCATGTCGCCTACGGCGAGGAGGGTCCGAGGGTGGTCTGGCCGGTGGCAGCAGCAGCGGCAGTGCTGGCCGGGGTGATGATCCATCCCATCGGGCTTGGGATGTGACAGGTCCCACCCGGCCGCCCGGAAGGAGTCCTCGACGCCGGAGGGCAGACACACGGCGAGTGTGTCGACGGTTCCGGAGGTGAACAGGTAGGCGTGCGGGACTCCGCGGACAACGAAGACGCCGCCGCCGGCGAGCTCAGAACGATGCTTGCCAGCCCAGAAGATGCCGCTGCGGCCGTTCGGCCAAGCCGAGGCGCTGGTCGCCGGGCACGAACTGCCCGGGCGCGGCCTGGCTGGCGTAGACCGAGGCGATGACGGCCAGGCCCACGGCTCCGCCGAGCCGTTGCACGGTCTGCAGCATCCCGGGGCCCAGCAGGATGACCGCAACCAGCAACCCTCGACGACGCTGCACGCTGCCCGTCGTCACGGGGCCCTCGCCGAGCACTCTGCGAATACGGATGACCGCTCCACGGGGGCTTCTCCTCCGGCCGACCAGCGGCGTGCTCGGCGGATGACAGATCGGGTTCGTCCACGTCACGAGGGCGAGGCTCTGACAGGGCAGACCTCCAAGCGGCTGCCGCAGAAGGCTCGCGCCGATCGCTCGAGGTTCAACACCCGCGCAATGAGCAGAGGCTCGTGACATGCACCCGGCGGAGACGTACGTTCCGCCGGTGAACCCCACCAGGTGGCTTCGGACCTCACCCCAGCAGCGACAAGCCGGATGGCTCCTGCTCACGTGCACAGGTCTGATTGCCGGCGCAGGCTGCGGCGGAAGCGCCACCAGGGCAGGGAACGCGCCGCCACCAGCGACAACCAGCTCAGCGTCCGCCACCGCAGACGCGACCGCCAGCTCGGGGACCGGAGCGGGCCTCGCCGGCGTCGACTCGTGCACGCTCCTCACGCCCGCTGACTTCACAGCAGCCACGGCAGCAGTGTTGGCGTCGCAGTATCCGTCCTCGACGTACACGCTGAGAACTGTCCCGACCAAGACGGACGTCGGTCCGGCCGTCGACCAGCACTCGGCCTGTACGTACCACTTCACCGGCAGCCCAGGGACGACCGGAGAAATCACTCTCGACGTCATGACCGCAGCCGAATACAAGACCCTCGGGACCTACGACACCCCGAAAATGATCAGCAACCTTGGAGACGAAGCGGCAGTATTCGGCACCCGACCGGCCTTCCTCAAAGGCTCCCACGCAGCCCTCATCGCCAACTCCTCGGGCAGCATCGCTTTCGCCACAGCCCTACTGCGCTCCCTGGCCCCCCACCTGTAAGCCCCTCGATAGGAACGCGGGAACGGCTCGCGTCGGCGTCGAGATTCTTCGCCTGCGAAACGAGTGCAAAGCCATGGTCGGTCATCCCTGACACAGGCTCAGGTCTCATCCACGGCTGCTTCTCAACCACCTCAGGGGCGGTCCGCGTCACCGACTCCACCAAGGGGCAGCGGTGCCACTCCGGCGAGGCGGGGGTGAACTGGAACCAGCGGGGCGTGAACTGGCGCGGAGCGTGGGGTCGGGTACACGCTTTCACAGCGTTACCCTTCGGCTGCCGCCTTGGCACCTTACGACGACGGCACGGTGGCCGCAGTTGGTTGGCCGACGGCCAAGCCGGTGGACGGGCTGGGCGGCATGGTGTTGGTCGCTCCGGTCTTCGTGATCGTCGTCGTGTCGAACACCGTGTTGCTGTCTGCCCGGACGGCGTCGACGGTGACCGCTGTCGGTGAGACCGTCACCTTGGCGTACCCGTAATAGCTCGACTCGCGAAAGGCGCTGTAGGCCGGGGCGGTGCCGGTGAAGGCGTTGAAGCCGTTACCGCCGGCGCCGGACACGACGTAAGTGACCCCACCGGACGTCGCAACACCGTCGACCAATGGGAACGTGCGTTCGTAGTTGTGGCTGTTCCCGGATAGGACCAGGTCCACCTTCTCCTGCTGGAAGAGCGGGACGAGGTCGGTCCGGACCGGTTTGGAGCTCGAGTTGGCCGTTGTCGAGCTGTAGGGGGG
>JAYVYM010000273.1:0-12695 GCA_043784245.1 Frankiales bacterium | reverse complement strand
ATCGCCCCCGGCGTGCCGGACTCGGGTACCGGGATCACCAGGTCGGCGTCGGCCGGCGCCTCGAAAGCCAGCGTGCGACCGACCTCGACGCGCGTCGTGTAGACCGAGCGACCCGCGATCGTGGTGTCGGGGCGCGCGAGGTAGACGTACTCGAACAGGCAGCCCTTCGGGTTTGCCGCGGCGAACCGCTGGCTGCGCACGCCATGCTCGTCGATGGCCAGCAGCTCGCCCGGCTCCACCTCGCGGACGAAGCTGGCGCCGACGATGTCCAGCGCGGCCGTCTCGCTCGCCACGACCCAGCCGCGCTCGAGCCGGCCGAGCACGAGCGGGCGCACGCCGTGCGGGTCGCGGGCGGCGTACAGCGTCTGGTCGTCCATGAACACCAGGCAGTACGCGCCCTTCAGCAGCGGCAGGACCTGCATCGCCGCGGCGTCCGGCGGCAGGTCGGGCTGCGCGAGCAGGGTGGTGATCAGGTCGCTGTCGGTCGTGGCGCCCATCGGGTCGGCCCGCGGGTCGAGCGCCGCGGCCAGCCGGGTGAGCTCGGGGGTGTTGGTGAGGTTGCCGTTGTGGCCGAGCGCGAGGCTGCCGCCGGTGGACAGCTGGCGAAAGCTCGGCTGGGCGTTCTCCCAGGTGCTGGAGCCGGTCGTGGAGTAGCGCGTATGGCCGATCGCCAGGTGTCCACGCAGGCTCGACAGGATCGCCTCGTCGAACACCTGCGCCACCAGCCCGAGCTCCTTGTAGACCAGCACGGCGCTGCCGTCCGACACCGCCATCCCGGCGGCCTCCTGGCCGCGGTGCTGCAGGGCGTAGAGCCCGTAGTACGTCAGCTTGGCGACGTCCTCGTCGGGCGCCCACACGCCGAAGACGCCGCACTCCTCACCGACCGGCCGCTCGGGCTGGTACGCATCGTCGGTGTCCTGCAGTCCGTCGCTGACGGGCACGCGGGGGCTCCTCGTCGTACAGGCAGGGGTGCCCACGCATTGTAGCGGCGGCGACTCCCCTGTCCCTTGCGCGGCACGGCTCGGTCGCTGGTACGACCTTCCCTGCGACAGGGCACCTCGCCTGCGAGGGGGCGCTTCGACAGGGCCCTTGCCCGCCCTCGCAGCGCGTCCCACCTCACAGGCGCATGTGCATCACGTGCAGGCCCACCAGCCCCAGCCGCCGGTGGTCGAAGGCCTCGGGGACGGTGCACAGCACCTCGAGGCCCAGCGACTGCCAGAGCCGTACCGCAGCCGTGTTGGTCTCCACGACGGCGTTGAACTGCATGCTTCGGTAGCCGGCGGCACGCGCCCAGCCGAGCACGTGCTCGCCGAGCGCCCGCCCGACGCCGCGACCCTGGTGCGCCGGGGCAACCATGAAGCTGGCGGTCGCCACGTGGGCGCCGCGCCCAGGGCGGTTGGGGCCGGCCTTGGCCGAGCCGACCAGCACGTCGCCGTCGCCCGCGACGACAGTCGTCCCAGGTAGCGGCTCCAGCCACCAGGGGCGGGCCTGCTCGAGCGTGAGCCCCTCGGGGTAGGCGTACGTCTCGCCGGCAGCCACGATGGCGGCAAAGAACGGGTAGATCTGTGGCCAGTCCCGCTCGGTGGCGGTCCTGATGATCACGTTGTCGCCTCCCCTGCTCCCCTTCGACGGCGCGCTGTGACCGGCGCTTTCAGCGCACTCTCGCAGGGGGGCAAGGACGAAGACGCACCATCTTTAGCGGTGGTGCGGCGCAGATGGAGCATCCGGCGTGACGTCGCTGGGGTCAGACGGCCCGATCGGTACCTGGGAGTCCACGGCCACGTCACAGCAGCGGCAGGTGCGCCGACAGGTCGGAGCGCTCGCCGCTGGCCCGCACCCGCCCGTCGCCGGCCGCGTCGGCCCAGGCGAGGCTGCCGACCGCCAGTCGGACCCAGGCGAGCGGGTCCACCTCCACCACGTTGGGCGGGGTGCCGCGGGTGTGGCGTGGGCCGGCGACGCACTGCACGGCGGCGTACGGCGGGACCCGCAGCTCGACGGTCCGCCCCGGCACCCGGGCGGCGAGCTCACGCGCCAGTGCCCGGCAGGCCACCCGCAGGGCGTCGCGGTCCGGCTCCTCGGCCGCCGCCACGGCAAGGGCCAGCTGCGCCCGCAATCCGTCGACGCCGGACGCCGGCGTCGCGCGAGGTTCCTGCGCTGCCAGCGCTGCAACGAGCTCGTCGTACGACGGCGCGGCTGCCACCTCAGCCGCGGGCGGCGAGCATCCGGCGCAGCTCGTCGGACCGCTCCACGACGATCTGCCGCGCGACCGGGTCGACGTCGGCCCCGGCAGCGACCCGTTCGAGCCGGTCGACGTACGCGGCGTCGACCCCGAACATCGGGAACAGCGTCGCGGCGAGGACCATCGTGGGGATCATCCCGTGACCGCCGAACTCGGGCAGTGCGGTGAGGTAGCGCTCGGCGTACGGCGCGAGGAGGTCGGCCTGCGAGGACTGCCAGAACGCCTCGCGCAGCGCCCGCATGCCGCTGAGCGGCACGCGGGTGCCGCGGGCGGCCGCCCACGCTTCGCGCTTGGCGTCGTCGGTAGGCCGGGCGGCCCGTACGACGACCGCGCGGGCCGCGGCGTCCGGGTCGGGGTCGGCGGCCTCGAGCGCCTCGACGGCGCCGGCCGGGAGCCGCTCGAGCGCCGCCAGCCGCTGCAGCCGCCGCCATGCCAGGTCGACGTCGTGGCCCGCCAGCTCCTCGAGGGCACCGAGCTGCGCCTCGCTGCTCGCGGTTCGGGCCAGCGAGCGGGTAGCCACCAGCCGGCTGGCCGGCTGCGCCGCGAGCTGCAGGCAGGTGTCTGCGACCGCACCCAGCAGCGCGTCCCGGTCGTGCCCGGGCGACCAGAGATCTGCTGCGTTGACGGCGAGCGTCAGGACGGGCTCCACGAGCGCGTCGTTTCGCTCGGCGGCCAGCACAGCGGTGGCGCAGGCCACGAACTCGCGAGCCGACAGCTCACCGAGGACCACGAGCTGCCAGGCGGTAGTGACCGCCAGTGTCCGGGCCACGACGGTCGGGAGCGCGGGGGCGGCCGCCAGCAGCGCCCTGACCGACGCAGGGTCGGGCCGCACCGCCGCGAAGGTCAGGTCGTCGTCGTTGATCAGCAGCAGATCGACCGGCGCCGTGACGTCAAGGGTCACCTCGGACCCCGCCGTCTCCAGCGAGAGCACGTCCCGGCGGATCAGCGCAGCGCCGTCGCGGACGTACACCCCGACGTCGAGCCGGTGCGGCCGCGGCGGTCCGCCGGCCGGTCCCTGGACGCTCAGGACCGCCCCGCGCAGCGTGAGGGTGTCGGTGCCCGCCGTCTCGAGCCAGCCCTTCGTCCACGCGGCCAGGTCGCGACCACTGGCCCTGGCGAGCTCTGCCATCAGGTCGTCGAGCGTCGCGTTGCCCCAGGCGTACCGGGCGAAGTACGCCCGGAGCCCGGTGACGAACGCGTCTTCGCCGACCCAGGCGACGAGCTGCTTGAGCACGCTGGCACCTTTGGCGTACGTGATGCTGTCGAAACCGGCGGCGGCGGCAGCCACATCCGGGGCGGCCTGCCGGATCGGGTGGCTGCTGGGAGCCCGATCGGCCGTGTAGCCGCCCAGCTTGCGACCGGCCAGGAACGACGCCCAGATGTCGGTGTGCACGGTCGCGGCGGCAGCCGCCCAGTGGCAGGCCCACTCTGCGAACGCCTCGTTGAGCCACAGGTCGTCCCACCAGCTCATCGTCACCATGTCGCCGAACCACATGTGCGCCATCTCGTGCAGCAGCACGGCGGCGCGCAGCTCGCTCTCGCCCGGGCTTGGCGTCGACCGGTAGAGGAAGGCGTCGGACCAGGTCACACAGCCGTAGTTCTCCATCGCACCGCCGAACTCGGGTACGAAGACCTGGTCGTAGCGACGTTGCGGGAACGGCATCGCGAAGCGCTCGCCGAAGAAGGCCAGCCCGGCTGCGGTCAGCCCGAACAGCTCGTCGGCGTCCCGGTCGAGCTGTGTCGCCAGCGAGCGCCGGCTGGCCAGGCCCAGGTCGTACCCGCCGACCTCACGGTGCACGACGTGGAACGGACCGGCGACCAGCGCCGGGACGTACGTCGACAGCCGCGGCGTGTCCGGGAACGCCCACCGCCGGCCCCCGTCGACCTCGGTGACGACCGGGCCGGGGCTGCTGGTGAGGACGGTCCAGCCCGCCGGGGCGTCGACGGTGAGGGCGAAGGCGGCCTTCAGATCGGGCTGGTCGAAGCACGCCCAGGCCCACCGGGCCTCATCGGGCTCGAAACTCGTCCACACGTAGACCGCCCCGTCGGAGGCATCGACCGAACGGTGTACGCCGGCGCGCTGCGCGGTGTTGGTCTGCACCGAACGGACGACGACGACGTTGTCAGCCGTGAGATTGTCCAGCGCGACGCGCGGGCCCTTCGCTCCGGGCACGACAACTCCGTTGAGGACGACCTGCTCGACCTCGGCCGCACAGTCGAGGAAGGTCGCCGCACCGGGCCTGCGGCACGCGAAGCGGATCGTGCACTCGACCCGCAGGGCATCGCCCTCGAGCAGGCCGGTGAGGTCGATGGCGAGGTCGTACCGCTCGACCTCGAGCAAGGCAGCGCGCTCTCGGGCCTCGTCATGGGTCAGGCTCGGCAGCGGTTCGGTGGAAAGTGGCATGGCGGTCCTTCGATGGGCGTTCCGGCAGAGCCCGCGCCGGACGGGGTCGGGCGGCTAGCCGAGGTCGGGCTGGCGTCCGTCGGGCTGGCGTCCGTCGGACTGGCGTCCGTCGGGCTGTGCCCGCGCCGGATCCGACAGCGCAGGGTCCGACAGCGCCGGGCCGGCCGGCGCGTCGGCGGTGGACCCGGCGAGCGGCCCGAACAGCGCGGGCAGGGTCGCCTCGTACGCCTCGCGGATCCGGTCCAGTGGCAGGTCGAGCAGGTCCTGGATGTCCAGGGCGGAGCCGTCGGTGACGCCGATGCGGGTGCACGGCAGGTCGCGGGCGCTGCACATCTCGGTGAACCGCAGCTCCTCGCTGCGCGGGACGCTGACCAGCGCGCGGCCGGCCGACTCGCTGAACAGCTGGACGAACGGCGTCAGGCCGGCGGGCAGCACGATGCGGGCCCCCACGCCGTTGGCGAGCGCGCTCTCGACCAGGGTCTGCGCGAGCCCGCCGTCGGAGACGTCATGGGCGCTCGACAGCATCCCGTCGCGCGAGCCACTGACGAGCACCTCGCTCAGCAGCCGCTCACGCGCGAGGTCGACCCGCGGCGGGCTGCCGCCCAGGTGCCGGTGCTCGGCCCAGGCCCACTCGCTGCCGCCGAGCTCCTCGCGGGTGCTTCCGAGCAGCAACAGCGCCTCGCCGGGCTCCTGGAAACCCATCGGCGTACGCCGGGCGACGTCGTCGAACACACCGAGGACGCCGACGACCGGGGTCGGGTTGATCGGCGTACCGGCGGTGGAGTTGTAGAAACTCACGTTGCCGCCGGTCACCGGGATGCCGAGGGCAGTGCAGCCGTCGGCGAGCCCGCGGGTCGCCGCGGCGAACTGCCACATCACCTCCGGGTCCTCGGGGCTGCCGAAGTTCAGGCAGTTGGTGACGGCGATCGGCACCGCGCCCGTCGCGGCGACGTTGCGGTAGGCCTCGGCGAGCGCGAGCTGCGCGCCGGCGTACGGATCGAGCCGGGTGTAGCGGCCGTTGCCGTCGGTGGCGAGGGCGATCCCGAGCCCGGTCTGCTCCGACAGCCGCACCACGCCGGCGTCCTGCGGCCAGGCGAGCACCGTGTCGCCGAGCACGATCCGGTCGTACTGCTCCACGATCCAGCGCTTGGAGCAGAGGTTCGGGCTGGCGACCATCCGCAGCAGCAGCTCTGGCGTGACCTCGGGGAAGGGCGGCAGCGGCTGGGCCTGCAGCTCGTCGAGGTCGGCCGGCCGGGCGGTCGGCCGCTCGTAGACCGGGCCGTCGTCGGCGAGGCTGCCCGGCGGCACGTCGACGACAGTCTTGCCGTGCCACTGCACGGTGAGCCGGTCGCCGGCCGTGACCTCGCCGATGGCGGTGGCGAGCACCCCCCACTTCTGCGCGATCGCGAGGACCTGGTCGAGGTGGCGTGGCTCGACGATCGCCAGCATCCGCTCCTGGGACTCGCTCGCCAATATCTCGTGCGGCTCCATGCTCGCCTCGCGGAGCGGCACCCGGTCCAGGTGCGCGAACATCCCGGACCGCCCGGCGGCGGCGGTCTCGGTCAGTGCGCAGGTCAGCCCTGCCCCGCCGAGATCCTGGATGCCCGCGACCAGGTCGGCGTCGAACATCTCCAGGCAGCTCTCGATCAGCAGCTTCTCGGTGAACGGGTCGCCGACCTGCACCGCGGGCCGCTTGGCCGGGCCACCCTCGTCGAAGGTCGCGCTGGCCAGCACGCTGACGCCGCCGATCCCGTCGCGACCGGTCCGCGCGCCGAGCAGCACCACGATGTTGCCGGCGCCGCGGGCGGCGCTGCGCTGGATGCGGTCCCTGCGCAGCACGCCGAGGCACAGCGCGTTGACCAGCGGGTTGCCCTGGTAGCTGGGGTCGAACACGACCTCGCCGCCGACGTTGGGCAGGCCGAGGCAGTTCCCGTATCCGCCGATGCCCGCGACGATCCCGGGCAGCACCCGGGCGGTGTCGGGGTGCTCCGCGTCGCCGAACCGGAGCGAATCCATGACGAGCACCGGTCGGGCGCCCATCGTCAGGATGTCGCGGACGATGCCGCCGATGCCGGTCGCCGCCCCCTGGTAGGGCTCGACGTAGCTCGGATGATTGTGCGACTCGACCTTGAAGGTGACCGCGAGACCTTCACCGACATCCACGACCCCGGCGTTCTCGCCCATCCCCACGAGCAGCCGGTCCCGCGCCGCATGCGGAATGTTGCCGACGATGTCCCCGAACTGCCGCAGGTGCACCTTGCTGCTCTTGTACGAGCAGTGCTCACTCCACATGATCGAGTACATCGCCAGCTCGGCCTGCGTCGGGCGGCGCCCTAGCACCTCGCGGATCCGGGCGTACTCGTCGGCCTGCAGCCCCAGGTCGGCGTACGGCTGGAGCTGGTCCGGGGTGCTCCGCGCGACCTCGACGGTGTCCACGACCGGTTCGTGCACGGCGGGCTCGAGGACGGCGGGCGCGCCACCGCCCGGCGCGTCGGCGGCAGGCTCACTCACGGGACGGAAGGCTAGTCGTGCACCCGCGACAGCCCGCATCGCTGCCGAACGGGCCCTCGGATGCCTCTGGCTCCGACATTGTTTGCATCATCTTGAAGATCAACCACACAATGTCGATCCCTGGCCGCTTTCGCCACGCTCAGCAAGCTGGAGGCTTACCGACATTGCGTGCTAGCACTTGAAGTTAAGCACACAATGTCCACCAGGGTGGGCACGAGGCGGCTGAGGGCGGGTGGGTGAGGGCGGGTGGGTGCGAGGCGGGCTGTCACGGGCGAAGCGGTGCGGGGTTCGGCTACGCCGAGGCGAGGGATGCCAGGACGCTGGCGAAGAAGGTCAACCCGTCGGTGCCGGGACCGGTCAGGCCCTCGACCGCGTGCTCAGGGTGCGGCATGAAGCCCACGACATTGCCTGCGGCGTTGGCGATCCCGGCGATGTCGCGCAGCGAGCCGTTGGGATTGTTGCCGGTGTAGCGCGCGACCACCCGGCCGGTCGCCTCGAGCTCGTCGAGCACCGCGTCGTCCGCGACGTAGCAGCCCTCACCGTTCTTGATCGGGATGACGACGTCCTGGCCGGTCGAGAAGCTGCCCGTCCAGGCCGTCGCGGTCGACGTGATGCGCAACGGCTGGTCGCGGTTGACGAAGCGCAGGTGCCGGTTGCGCATCAGCGCACCCGGCAGCAGGTGGCTCTCGCACAGCACCTGGAAGCCGTTGCAGATGCCGAGTACCGGTAACCCACCCCTTGCCGCGTCGGCGATCGTCTGCATCACCGGGGCGAACCGGGCGATGGCGCCGGCTCGCAGGTAGTCGCCGTAGGAGAAACCGCCGGGCAGGACGACCGCGTCGACGCCGTGCAGATCGGGGTCGGCGTGCCAGAGGGCGACAGCCGCACCGCCGGCCAGGCGGACGGCCCGCTGGGCGTCCCGGTCGTCCAGGCTCCCCGGGAAGGTCACGACGCCGATCAGCATCCCGTCAGGCTAACCGGGGCGCCGCTGGCGCTAGCCGGCGCGGACCGTGAAGTTCTCGATCACCGGGTTGCTCAGCAGCACCTGGGCCAGGTGCGTGGCTTGCGCGAGCGCGGCGGCCTCGTCCACGGCATCGAGCGCGAGCTGCACGTGCCTGCCGATCCGCACGGCCACCGGGGCCGCGGCACCGAGCGTCGGGATCGCGTCGGCGACCGCCTGCCCCTGGGGGTCCAGGATCTCCGGCTTGAGCATGACGTCCACGACCACCTGGTGCACCGGCATGCGCTGGAGGCTAGCCGTCCAGGTCCTGGCGTCCGCCGTCCCACGCCCGGGTCAGGACTCGCGCAGGTAGCTGTCGAACGAGTTGCCGGTCAGCCGCTCGTAGGCCTCGACGTAGCGGCCGCGGGTCTGTGCGACGACATCCGCCGGCAGCTCCGGCCCTGGCTCGGAGCGATCCCAGCCGGTGGCCGTCAGCCAATCGCGGACGTACTGCTTGTCGTAGGACGGCTGCGGACGGCCCGGCGCGTACGACGAGGCTTCCCAGAAGCGCGACGAGTCCGGCGTGAGGACCTCATCGCCGAGCGTCAGGACGCCGGCCGTGTCGAGGCCCAGCTCGAGCTTGGTGTCGGCCAGCAGCAGACCGCGCGCAGCAGACATGGCCGCTCCCCGGGCGTAGACCGCCAGCGTGATCCTGCGCAGCTCCTCCGCCACCGACGCACCGACGGTGGCCGAGACGGCGGCGAAGGAGACGTTCTCGTCGTGCTCGCCCGGCTCAGCCTTGGTGGCCGGTGTGAAGAGCGGCTCGGGCAGCCGCGAGCCGTCGACCAGCCCGTCGGGCAGCGGCATCCCGCACACGCCCCCCGTCGCGCGGTAGTCGGCGAGCCCGCTCCCGGCGAGGTAGCCCCGGGCGACGCACTCGACGGGCTGCATGGTCAGCCGACGGCACAGCATCGAGCGCCCGCGCAGCTGCTGCGCGTACGGCAGCAGCGCGGCCGGGTAGTCCGCAACGTCCGCTGTCACCAGGTGATCGGGCACCAGGTCGCGCAGCTGCCCGAACCACCACAGCGACAGGGCGGTCAGCACCGCGCCCTTGTCGGGCACCGGCGTCGGCAGCACCACGTCGTACGCCGAGATGCGGTCCGACGCGACCAGCAGCAGGTGGTCCTCGTCCACGGCGTACAGCTCCCGGACCTTGCCCCGGGCCACCAGGGGGAGCGGCAGCGGCGCGCCCGCCCCAGCGGCGTCCGTCACGTCAGCGCTGCCAGCCGCTCGAAGACCGGGCCGAGCCGAGCCAGGAACCGCTCGGGCCGGCAGACCTCGTCCAGGCGCGCCTCGTCCAGTGACTGCCCGGCCGTGGCGGCCTCGGCGGACAGGGTGGCCCGGAAGGGCTCGCCCGTCTCCCACGTACGCATCGCCGCGCGCTGCACGAAGGCGTACGCGTCCTCCCTCGACAACCCGGCCTCGACCAGCTCGAGCAGCACCGTCGAGGTGTAGATCAGCCCGCCGGAGCTGTCCAGGTTGGCCCGCATCCGGTCGGGGTGGACCACCAGCCCGGTGACCAGCCGCGTCGTGAGGTGCAGCAGGTAGTCGGTGCCGATCGCGGCGTCGGGCAGCGCCACCCGCTCGGCCGAGGAGTGGCTGATGTCGCGCTCGTGCCACAGCGGGATGCCCTCCATGACCGGGATGACCTGGGCGCGGACGATCCGCGCGAGCCCCGCGATCCGCTCCGAGGCGATCGGGTTCTTCTTGTGCGGCATCGCCGAGGAGCCCTTCTGGCCCTTGGCGAACGGCTCGGACAGCTCGCGCACCTCGGTGCGCTGGCCGTGCCGGACCTCCAGCGCGAAGGCCTCGCAGACCGTGGCGATGACCGCGAGTGCCGACACCCACTCGGCTATCCCGTCGCGGATGACGACCTGGGTCGCGGCGGGCGCGGGGACCAGCCCGAGCCGTGCGGCAACGGTCCGCTCCACGTCGCTGGAGATGTTGGAGTACGTCCCCACAGCGCCACTGATCTTGGCCACGGCGACCGACGCCCGTGCGGCGCGCAGCCGGTCCCGCGAGCGGGCCATCGCGAAGGCGAGGTCGGCAACCCGATGGCCCCACGTCGTCGGCTCGGCATGGATGCCGTGCGTACGCCCGACCTTGACGGTGTCGCGGTGCTCGAGCCCGAGGTCCCGCAGCGCGGCGACGAGGGTGTCGCAGCGGGCGAGCAGGAGGTCGCTGGCCTCCACCAGCTGCAGCGCCAGCGCGGTGTCGAGCAGGTCCGAGCTGGTCATCCCGAAGTGCACGTAGGCGGCGGCCTCGCGCGGCATCGTGTTGTCGGCCCAGGCCGACAGGAACGCGATCACGTCGTGCTGCGTCACCGCCTCGATCTCGGCGACCGCGGCCGGCGTCGGGGGTGCGGCGGAGCGCACCGGGGCCACCGACGACTCGGGGACCACACCCGCGGCAGCGTGCGCCTCCAGCACCAGCACCTCGACCTGGCACCACAGCTCGTACTTGTGCGCCTCGGACCAGACGCGGCCCATCTCGGGGAGCGTGTAGCGCTCGATCATGCGACCAGCCTCTCGACGGCGCACAGTCTGGCAGAGCCGCCCGGCTGTACCGACCGGGAATGGGGCCCGGACGGGGCAGGTACGACGAGCCCCCCAGGTGCGGAATACGGGAGCAACCACCCGTAACCGTCTAGTTACGCTAAGCGATAATTTGTCAGGCATTCCGGGCGGGCCCACGATGGCGTGCGCTCCGACCGGAGTGCGCCCCCCACCCAGGGAGTTCAGTTGTCCTCACGCCGCACCCGCGGGGCCGTCGTCGGAACCACCGTCGCCATGAGCCTTGCCTTCCTCGGTCAGTCGGCCGTCCTCGCCGCCGGCCCCGATCGGGCCACCGTCGACGCGTCACCGGACTGGACCGCCTCGGCGACCACCACCGGTCACACCGACGCCGCCAGCAGGCTGCACCTGTCCGTACTGCTCAACCTGCGCGATGCCGCAGGTGCAACCGCACTCGCGGACGCGGTCTCAAACCCGCGCAGCGCGAGCTACCGGCACTACGTCACTGCGGCGCAGTGGCGGGCCCGGTTCGCCCCGACGAGCCGTCAGGTCTCCAGCGTCACCCGCTTCCTGACCGACAGCGGATTCACCGTCACCGACGTGCCGGCCAATGGTCGCTACGTCGCCTTCGACGGCACCGCCGCCCAGGCCGAGAAGGCCTTCGGAACGAAGCTGCAGGACTATGACCGGGCCGGCAAGCGGGTTTCTGCACCGTCGACCGCGACCTCGGTGCCGGCGGCACTGAGCGCACTGGTGGCCGGCATCTCGGGGCTCGACACCTCCGCGGTCGTGACGCCGCTGCACGTGACAGCGGCAGAGGAGGGTGCGACCGTCACCCCGGGCGCGACCCCGCAGACGACCGGCGGCCAGCTGCCCGGACCGTCGCCCGTCTTCCGCAATGCGCCGCCATGCTCGGACTACTACGGGCAGAAGAAGGCCACGGGCGTGCCGCAGATCCTCGCCGATCCGCTGACCCTGGTCCCGTGTGGCTACAAGCCCGGCCAGATCAGGGGCGCGTACGGCACCGACAGCGCGCTGGGGCAGGGCCTGGACGGACGCGGGGTACGCGTCGCGATCGTGGATGCCTATGCCTCACCGACGATCCTCAAGGACGCCCAGACGTACGCCGCTCGCAACGACGCTCGGCACCCGCTGCGCGACTACCAGTTCTCGCAGGTCCTGCCCGGCAGCTACGGCAACGTCGCGGCGTGTGGCCCGCAGGGGTGGTACGGCGAGGAGACCCTCGACGTGGAGGCCGTGCATGCCACCGCTCCCGCCGCGAACATCGTCTACGTCGGAGCGAGCAGCTGCTTCAACAACGACATCCTGGCCGCTGTCAACACGATCGTCGACAACGGGCTCGCCGATGTGATCACCAACTCCTACGGCAACACCGGCGAGTCCGAGCCGAGCGTTGAGCACCAGACCTATCTGCAGGCAGCGGCCCAGGGGATCAGCGTGCTGTTCTCCTCCGGCGACAATGGCGACGAGATCGTCAACACCGGCACGCGTCAGGTCGACAGCCCAGCCTCCGACCCGTACGTCACCGCCGTGGGCGGTACGGCGCTCGCCGTCGGCCAAGCCGACGACTACCTGTTCGAGCAGGGCTGGGGCACGGGTTCCTCGACTCTGGTCAACGGCGCCTGGTCGCCAGTCCCGCCCTCCTACAAGTACGGCGGTGGCGGTGGAACGAGCCGGGTGTGGCCCCAGCCGGCCTACCAGGCCCGGGTCGTCCCGAACGGCATCGCAAAATACTTCGGCGGCGCCAAGCGGGCTGTCCCGGACGTCTCGATGGTCGCTGACCCGCAGACCGGCTTCCTGATCGGTCAGACCCAGCAGTTCCCGGACGGGTCCACGAAGTACAGCGAGTACCGCATCGGCGGCACCAGCCTGTCGAGCCCGTTGTTCGCCGGTCTCATGGCGCTGTCGGACGACCTGTTCGCCACGCGCCACGGGTTCATCAACCCCGTGCTCTACAAGCGTCTGCGCGGCACCAGCACCATCACCGACGTGAAGCACGTCGACGGC
>JAYVYM010000272.1:0-3897 GCA_043784245.1 Frankiales bacterium | reverse complement strand
GCGGCGGTCTGCCCAAATCCCGCCGCGGCGCAGACGGCCGGCAGGTTGCCGGGCAGGCTGCTTTGGCCGCCGCTGGACCCCTGGCGATACAGGCTCGCCCGCCAAGTTGTCTTGGACGTTTGGAGGAGGGCGCCAAAGCAAGCGTGCCCTCGCCCAAGGCGTTTTCGCCACTCCCCCGCTGCCGGGCTGGCTCGAGCCCGAGGCGCTGGAGGACGACGGGCACTACGTACCCCCGCCGCCGCCACCCGTGCCGCGGCTGCGCGCGCGCACCGTCGCGGCCGTGCTGGCGCTGGTGCTGGGCCTGGTGCTGCTGTTCGCTCCGGGCCTGCTGCGACTGCCCGAGACCTCCGGTACCGGTCTGCTCGGGCTCTCGCTGCTCGCCGGGGGCGCTGCTGCGCTGGTCTGGTGGATGCGCGACAGTTCGGGCGGTGGGCCCGACGACGGAGCCGTCGTCTGACCCGCTGACCCCTCCGCAGCGAACAGGAGACAACGTGCCGGTCAGCGAGACCCTGGAAACCCGGGGCCACCTCATGGACACCGGGGTGCTGGCCCTGGTCCTGGACGATGTGCTGTCCTACGGCGGCGACTACCGGATCGACCGGCTCGACGTCGGCCGCGCCCACGAGGACGAGTCCTACGCTCGCATCATCGTCTCGCACGAGGACGACGACTCCCTGCAGCGGCTGCTGATGCGCCTGCAGACCCACGGCGTCAACCAGGTCGACCCGGGCGAGGCCGTGCTGCGCGAGGCCGACCGCGACGGCGTCTTCCCCGAGGACTTCTACTCCACGACAAACCTCGAGACCGTCGTACGGCTCGGCGCCCAGTGGGTGCCCGTCGAGCAGCCGGAGATGGACTGCGGACTGGTGGTCCGGGACGGCCGGGTGCGCACCGTCCCGGTGAGCGACGTTCGAGCCGGGATGCAGGTCGTCTGCAGCGCCGGCGGGGTCAAGGTCGTCCTGCCGCTGCGCGAGCACAGCACCACCGCGGGATCGTTCGAGTTCATGAGCTCGTCGGTGAGCTCGGAGAAGCCCCAGGCGCTGCTGGTACGGCAGATCGCCCAGACGATGCGTGAGGTGAAGGCCGACGGCGGCCGCATCCTGTGGGTCGGCGGCCCCGGCATCGTGCACACCGGTGCCGCGCCCGCGCTGGTCCGTCTGGTCGAAGCCGGCTACGTCGATGTGCTGTTCGCCGGCAATGCGCTGGCCACCCACGACATCGAGGCGGCGCTGTACGGCACCTCGCTGGGGGTCGACCTCGCCCAGGGCAAGGGCGTCGAGCACGGCCACGAGCACCACATCAGGGCGATCAACACCATCCGGCGGGCCGGCTCGATCGCCGATGCTGTGGCGCAGGGCGTCCTGACCGGCGGGCTCATGCACTCGCTGGTCACGCACGGCAAGGACTTCGTGCTGGTCGGCTCCGTCCGCGACGACGGCCCGCTGCCCGACGTCTACACCGACGTCATCGAAGGTCAGCGGGCGATGCGCGCCCAGCTTCCCGGAGTCGGCTTCGCGATCATGGTTGCGACGATGCTGCACAGCATCGCGACCGGCAACATCCTGCCCGCATCGGTGCCCCTGGCGTGCGTCGACATCAACCCCGCGACCGTCACCAAGCTCGCCGACCGCGGCTCCGCCCAGGCCGTCGGCATCGTGACCGACATCGGCCTGTTCCTCGAGCAGCTCGCCCGCGATCTGGTCAGCGAAGCCTGACCCTGGCGCGGGCCCAACCATTTCGTTGGGGGTGGCGTCCTGGGTGTGCGAGGTGGCTCCGCCGTCGACCGTCGTCGAGGTGAACGGGGCCACATCTCAAGGAGCTGGCAGGACGCGGGATGAAGCGGAGTTCGGGCGACGCGTCAGGAGCTCGTGCCGTGGATCGTGAAGCCGCTGAGCATCTGCTGCAGCTCACTGCGCCGGGCGGCCTCCTCGGGCGCCGGCTCGATGGCGGCGGGCGGCGCCGGCCGGTCCTGCCCGATGATCGGGGTCTGCACCTGCAATGTCGCCAGCAGCTCGGCCCGGTCGACCTCGCGGGCCCCGCTGCGCCAGGAGTGCCGCCCGCACGACGGGCAGCTGTGCAGCTGCAGACCCTGCGGCTGGTTCAAGCCGATCGCCGTCATGTCCCGTCCACAGCACCGCAACGTGCTGGAGTCGCTCATGCACATACAGTCACTCATGTGCGGGCTGAGCGCAACGCCGACCCGGTTACAGCGTCCGGGCCAGGTCGGCGGCCCCGACCATGCCCGCGTCGTTGCCCAGCACGGCAGCCCGGATCTCCGCGTGCGGCCGGTGGCCGGCGCCGGTGAGGCGTAGCGCAAAAGCCCGCCGGGCCGGCTCCAGCAGCAGGTCACCGGCGTCGGCGACCCCGCCGCCGACCAGGAAGATGCCGGGGTCCAGCACGGCCGCGAGGCTCGCCAGGCCCTGCCCCAGCCAGTAACCGATCGTCTCGAAGCACTCCAGCGCCGCCGGGTCACCCTCCCGCGCGGCCCGGGTGACCTCCGGCGCCTCGATCCCCTCCGGCTCCCCGTGACCGAGCTGCAGCAGGCGGGCGCCGCGCTGCGGCTGCACATCGGCGATCTCGCGAGCCTCGTGCAGCAGTGCCCGGCCACTGCAGTACTGCTCCCAGCAGCCGCGCTGCCCGCACCCGCAGCGCCGGCCGTCCCTGACGACCTGCAGATGCCCGAACTCAGCGCCGATCCCGAACCGGCCCCGGTAGAGCGCGCCATCCAGCACGACGCCGCCGCCGATACCGGTGCCGACCGTGACGACCACCAGGTTGTCCTCGCCCTGACCCGCGCCGAACCGGTGCTCGGCCCACGCGGCAGCATTGGCGTCGTTCTCCACGACGACAGGCAGCCCCACCCGCCTGCTGACCTCATCTCGCAGCGGCTCGTCGCGCCAGGACAGGTTGGGTGCGAACAGCACCACGGCCCGGTCGCTGTCGATGAAACCGGCGGCCCCGATGCCGACCGCCGTCACCTGGTGCAGCACGCGAAGGTCAGTGACGACGGCCTCGATGGTGTCCTCGACATGCCGCGGCGACGTTCCGGGGGTCGGTCGCCGGGTCCGGGCCAGGACCCGGCCCTGCTCGTCGACGACGCCGCCGTTGACCTTCGTACCCCCGACGTCGACTCCGATGGTCAACGCCACGGGGGCGCCTCCGGCTCGTCCAGGTCGATGCGCTGCACACCGGCGTGCGGGACAGCTGCCGCGGGCGTCGGTACGGCGGCCCGCAGCGCGGCAACCAGGGACGCTGCCGCGTCGAGCAGGTGGCTGACCGCCTCGGGCCGGACGTGGCGCAGCGCCCCCACCGCCTGGCACAGCGGGCAGACGGTGCACTCTGCTGAGCCGGTCGCCAGGTGCTCGCCATCCAGCGCGGCCGCCCGGTCGCGGGCCCAGTGCTCGGCCGCGGCGAGCAGCCGGCCGGCCTCATCGACGGCGGAGCCGAGACCCTCGGAGTTCACCGGGACGCCAGTCGTGCGGCCGGTGCCAACTGCGCACCGGGCCCCGCCTGCGTACCGGGCCCCAACTGCGCACCGGGCCCCACCTGCGTACTGGGCCCCAACAGCGCACCGGGGACCAACAGCGCACTGGGCCACTGCGCCGGGTCGGGGACGAAGCGCACCCGCAGCCGCTCGCCGGTGAGCGCGGCGCCCGCGACGGTGCAGCGACGCAGCAGGCTGGGCAGCGCGAGCACCCGCCGGTGGCCCCCGACGGTCACAACCAGCTCGTCCCCGGCGCGGGTCAGCCCGAGGTCCTGCCGGCGGGCCAGCGGCAGCGCCAGCGAGAGCACGAATCCGTCGCCGTCTGCCTGCACGTCGAGCAGGTCGGGTACGGGGCCGGCGTCGGCGGCCGGGTCCGCGTCGCCGTACAGCTGAGCCCCGAACTCCACGAGCGC
>JAYVYM010000271.1:0-3284 GCA_043784245.1 Frankiales bacterium | reverse complement strand
GTCGCCGCAGCCACATCGATCGGCGAGTAGTAGATGACCGTGTCGATGCCGACCACGAGGTTGTCCCGGGTGATCACCGACTGCGGCGGGAAGCCCACGACCTGCTCACGAATGTCAACCTTGACCCGCACCTTGTCGACGACCGGGGCGAGCAGGTGGATGCCGGGGTTCAGCGTCCGGCTGTAGCGACCCAGCCGCTCGATGACGAAGACGCTGGCCTGCGGGACGATCCGTACCGTCCGCGACACCGTGTAGAGCACCAGGGCGAGCAGCACCAGGGCCACGATCGTCCCGGTCATCCGGCACTGCCGTTGTCATCACTGGTCTGGGCCTCGCGCATCACAGCTCCTCGGGGTAGACGTGCAGGGTCGCGCCCTCGACCGAGGCCACGACGACGGTGCGCCCGGCAGCGACGTCGAGTCCGCCGATCGGCCGGGCCCGCCAGAGCTCCCCGTCGAGCCGGACCTGGCCGCCCGTCGCCGACACCGGCTCCACGACCAGGGCGGTGCGCCCGGTCAGCCGGGCCGCGCCGGACAGCAGGGCCGGCACCTCGAGGTGGCGGCGCACCAGTGGCCGCACCAGGACCAGCAGCACGACTGCGGTCACCGCGGCGGCGGCGGCCTGCAGCGGGACGCCGCCGGTGACCAGCGCCGCCGCCCCACCCGCCAGGGCGGCCCCCGCCAGCATCAGCAGCACCAGGTCCAACGTGAAGATCTCCCCGGCGCACAGGGCGACGGCGAGCAACAGCCACAGAACGGGAGACACCTGCTCATCCTGCCCCTGTGGGCGCCCCGATGTGCCGCGTCTGTGCGCGGACGGCACGTGCGAGCATCGACGCCATGACGGCGTACCCCTCTCCGGCGTACGCACCGCCGGCGTACGTCGCGCAGCTGCGCGTCTACGAGCCGCTCGCGGCCTTCCCCCCGGGCGAGCGCGAGCACTGGCTGGCGCACGCCGCCTCTGGCGGCGCGCTGTCCATCGAGCGCGGTCCACAACTGGAGCGCGCCGCCGGGCTCGCCGCCGTCGTGGGAATGCCGCCGGCCTGCGTACCCGACCTGGCCGAGCACGCCTACGTCGCCGAGGTCGACGGCGTCACGCTGGTCTGCCCGCTGCGCACCGTCGTCCGGTCGTGGGAGGCGCTCGCGCAGGTCCGCGCCGGGCTTTCTGACGTGCTGGTCGATGCGCTGCTGCCGCGCGGCGTGCTCGACGCGGCCGAGGATGCCCTGCAGGTCTGGCGTACCGACAACCCTGAGCTGAAGGTGCACGTCCGGTCCAGCACCTGGCAGGTGCCGGTTCGCTGGTTCGTGCTGTTCGACGCCGAAGAGTGCTATCGGAGTCCCGGCGCCAGGGGCCCGACGCCCGCGACCACTCCCGGGTCGCCGCCCGCTGCATCACTGGCCCGACGGACCGGCCGGGCGCTGGTCTACCGCACGCCGATGTCCCGCGCCCGGCGGCGTACGGCGCGGGCGTTGGCGGTGCTGCGGCGCACCCTGGACGACGCGTCGGCAACGGCCGGCGTCGAGGACCTCGGACGCTGGCTGGAGGAGTTCCATCCGCGGTCGCTCGTGGAGCTCGACTACGGCGGGCTGGTCCACCTCGTCGACGACGATGCCATGGCCGAGGACGAGTCGGCCCGTGACGTCGCGGCCGCGATCGCCGCGCTCGGCGCGGGCGACAGCGAGGCGGCCGGCGTCGCCTACGCGCGGGTGACACGCCGGATGTCGGCGCTGCAGGCCGTCGAGAGCGCCAACTGAGCTGACTACGAACTAAGATGGCCCGGATGGGCCATACCAGGAGAAGCGGGCATCGCGCACGCTGTCCGTCACGGGCGGACACCTTCCGGCCCGGCCCGGCCCGAGAGGATCGACCATGAATGCACGCATCCACGAGGCCGAGGCGCTCCTGACCCCTGCCGAGGTGGCGTCGATGTTTCGGGTCGACCCCAAGACTGTCACGCGCTGGGCGAAGTCCGGCAAGCTGACCTCGATCCGCACCCTGGGCGGTCACCGGCGCTACCGAGAGGCCGAGGTGAAGGCGCTGCTTGCGGGCATTCCGCAGCCTCGCCCGCAGGCCTGAGCGCCGCTGCGCCGCAGCCGTGGCGGCACGCTGCGCGGTGAGAATCTGACAGGCTGGTGCAGTGGGCGTGTTCTGCACCGACCGTCTGACCGGTAACGTGCTCGGGCTGCCCAACCGGCTCTGGGTGCTGTTGGGCGAGTCACTGACCGCTCTCGGTGCGCCTCAGGTGGCCGGAGCTTTCGTCCGGGACGGCTATGTGCCGTCGTGGCTGGCCCAGTCCTGGGGAGCCGTGCTCTTCGACTCCCTCGGCGACCTGGTCGTCGTCGCCAGGCCGGTCCCCGGCCGCGTCGACCTGCGCCCGGTGGCGATCTACCGCAGCGGCAGTCCAGCAGCCATCACCTGGTCCCGTGCGGGTGAGCAGCTGTCGGTGTACGACCTTCCTTTCGCGCCGGTCCTGCTGCATTACGCGCAGTTCTGCTCGGCTGGCACGGGGTACGCGGTGACCACGCTGCGACCGCCCTCCCCGGGGACGGCCGTCAGCGCGGTGGCCGCCCGCACCTGGCAGATCCGCAGCGGGCTGTACCCCGTGCCACGCCGACCGGAGAAGAGAAGCGCATGATTCGTACGTTCGGCTGGGCCATGGGGCTCACCGTGGTCGCGCTGGGGGTCGCGCTCGGCTTCGGTGGCCCGGCCACCGCCTTGACCGTGCTGATCCTGGGCGTCCTTGAGATCTCGCTGTCTTTCGACAACGCCGTGGTCAACGCCAAGGTGCTGAACCGGATGGCCCCGGTCTGGCAGAAGGCGTTCCTGACAATCGGGATCCTCATCGCGGTGTTCGGCATGCGCCTGCTGCTGCCGATCCTGATCGTGTCGGTGACGACGGGTGAGTCGCTCGGCAACGTGGTCAGCCTCGCGCTCAACGACGCGGCCCGGTACGGCCAGGAGCTCGCCGCCGCCGAGCACGCGATCTACGCCTTCGGTGGCACCTTCCTGTTGATGATCTTCCTGGACTTTGTCCTGGACACCGAGCGCGACATCTTCTGGCTGACGCCGGTCGAGAAGGCCCTGCACAGGATCGGCAAGCTCGACCAGCTGTCGGTCATCGTCGCCCTCGCCGGCATCTACGTCATGTACGCGATCGCCCCCGACGGCGACCGGACGACGGTCCTGGTGGCCGGCATCGCCGGGCTGTTGACCTACCTGCTGGTCAACGGTCTGGACGGGTTGTTCGAGGAGTCGATGGAAAACCGCGAGGACGCTGACCAGCA
>JAYVYM010000270.1:0-11208 GCA_043784245.1 Frankiales bacterium | reverse complement strand
GCTGCCGTGCGACCCGCCGCCCGCCAGCCGCGCGAGGCCATCGCCCAGCAGGGCTGAGCCATCCCTGCCCGCGCCCGCTACCAGCAGCTGCGCACCGGGGCTGACGACATCAGCGTCGCGCGGCAGCAGGCGTACCGGCCCGCCGTCGACGAGCCGTACCGGGTTCAGATAGGCCTCGCCCCGCCGCAGCCCCCAGTGCAGGCACGCGAGGACCGCACACCCCTCGTGCCCGGCGTCGAGGGTCGCGATCTGCTGCCCGGCTGCGACGGCCAGTCCGACGCGTACGACGGGCGTGACCGGTTCGTACGTCGTACGCAGGGCGCCGTGCTCGACCACGACGACACCGCGACCGGCGAGCAGCCCCGCGTAGGACACCCGGCCGTCGCCCGAAGCCCGCACCGGGTCGCCGGGCGCACCAGCCAGGTCGGCGCCGCGGTGGCCGGGTGCGTAGGGCGTCGGGCCGGGGTCGAACACCCGGCTGACCGCGTGCGACCCGTCGAGCGGCCAGACCCACCCCGGGGCCGCGTGAGCAGCCGTGCGCCCCATGGAAAGCAGGACGGCAAGCAGGAACAGCGTGGGGATGGATCCTCGGCGCGGGTGCACGGCTCGAGGCTGTGCAGGTGTGCCCGCGCACGACAGCGCCCGACGTCGATCTGTGGACAACCCACGCCTGTGGTGCGCGCGTACACTTCGCTCAGCGATGCGGTCCGCCGCGTCGACTTCGCGCGTCCTACGCCAGTCGTCACGATGGTGAGCGCCGGCCAGTGGTCCCTCCGGGGTGGTCGTCGCTGAGGGCGCCAGGGCGTCCCACCTCCCGGGGGGGCGCGACAACCCAGCCAAGCGCGCGCCCGATCGTGAACCGGTCGGGGACACCGCGCGCGCCACACGAAGGGGCCTCATGGCCGTCGTCACCATGCGCCAGCTCATCGAGAGCGGCGCGCACTTCGGGCACCAGACAAAGCGCTGGAACCCCAAGATGAAGCGCTTCATCTTTACTGAGCGCAACGGCATCTACATCATTGACCTGACGCAGACGCTGGGCTACATCGACCGGGCGTACGACTTCGTCAAGGAGACCGTCGCGCACGGCGGCACCATCATGTTCATCGGTACGAAGCGCCAGGCGCAGGAGGCCATCGTCGAGCAGGCGGGGCGGGTCGGGATGCCGTACGTCACCGAGCGCTGGCTCGGCGGCATGCTGACCAACTTCCAGACCGTCTTCAAGCGGCTGCAGCGCCTCAAGGAGCTCGAGCTCATCGAGACCACCGGCGGCCAGACCGTGCTGACCAAGAAGGAGGCGCTGGTGCTGTCCCGTGAGCGGATCAAGCTGCAGCGCACGCTGGGCGGCATCCGCGAGATGACCCGTACGCCCAGCGCCGTGTGGGTGGTCGACACCAACAAGGAGCACCTGGCCGTCAACGAGGCCCGCAAGCTCGGCATCCCGGTCGTGGCGATCCTGGACACCAACTGCGACCCCGACCTGGTCGACTACAAGGTGCCCGGCAACGACGACGCCATCCGCTCGATCCAGGTGCTGACCCGGGTCATCGCCGACGCCGTCGCCGAGGGCCTGATGGCCCGTGCCGGCGCGAAGGCCAACGCCGGCGCGGACGACAAGCCGTCCTACGACAACACCCCCGCCGGTCAGCTGGCCGGCGACGAGCCGCTGCCGGACTGGGAGAAGGAACTGCTGACGGGCGTCACCGCCGGCGCCGCGGGCACCACGCCGGCCGCGGTCGAGGGCGCCGCTACGGGTGGGTCCGCTCAGCTCGATTCCGCCGGTGCCGACGCGCCCGCCGAAACGCCTGTCGAGACGGTCTCCGCCGACGCGGCGGCCGAGCCGCCCGTCGCCTAGCCCGTCCCGGCGCCGCGGGTCCCTTGCCCGGGGAACCGCGGCGCTCCCGTCAACCAGACCCTCACATCCGAGAGAAGACATGGCTGTCACCGCTGCCGACATCAAGAAGCTCCGCGAGGCCACGGGCGCGGGCATGACTGACTGCAAGAACGCGCTCGTGGACGCGGGCGGCGACTACGACAAGGCGATCGAGTTCCTGCGCATCAAGGGACTGAAGGGCGTCGCCAAGCGCGAAGGCCGCGCTGCCAGCAACGGCCTCGTCATCGCCGTCCTTGCCGGCAGCACCGGCGGGACCATGCTCGAGCTCAACTGCGAGACCGACTTCGTCGCCAAGGGCGAGCGTTTCCAGGCCCTCGCCGCCCAGGTCATCGACGCCGCGCAGGGCAGCAACGACCTGTCGTCGATCACCGTGGACGGCGCGGCTCTGAAGGACGTCCTGGCCGATGCCGGTGCGCTGCTCGGCGAGAAGATCGAGGCCCGCCGCGTGGTGAGCTTCGACGGCGCGTACGTCGGGCTCTACCTGCACAAGACCAACCCCGACCTGCCCCCGCAGCTCGGCGTGCTGGTCGAGCTGTCAGCCGAGCAGTCGGACGTTGCCAAGGACCTGGCCCAGCACATCGCAGCGTTCTCGCCGACGTACATCAGTCGTGAGGAGGTGCCCGAGGAGGTCGTCGCCAAGGAGCGCTCGATCGCCGAGGCGACCGCCAAACAGGAAGGCAAGCCCGAAGCTGCGCTGGCCCGGATCGTGGAGGGGCGGGTCAACGGTTTCTTCAAGGAGGCGGTCCTGCTGGAGCAGGCCTTTGCCAAGGACGCCAAGAAGACCGTCGCCAAGGTGCTGTCGGAGGCCGGCGTCGAGGTCAAGGGCTTTGCCCGCTTCAAGGTTGGCCAGGCCTAGTCTGCCGATCACCAGCCCCAGCCCGTACGTCGTCGAGGAGGCCGCACCCGTGCGCGAGACCCAGGGTGTGGCCTCCCGTCCCGTCTATCGCCGGGTGCTGCTCAAGCTCTCAGGCGAGGTGTTCGGCGGCGGCTCGATCGGCTTGGACCTGGACGTGGTCTCCGACATCGCGCGCCAGATCGCCGACGTGGCGCGCAGTGGCGTGCAGATCGCCATCGTGGTCGGCGGTGGCAACTTCTTTCGCGGGGCGGAGATCGCTCAGCGGGGAATGGACCGGGCCCGCGCGGACTACATGGGCATGCTCGGCACGGTGATGAACTGCCTGGCGCTGCAGGACCTTCTCGAGCAGGCGGGCGTCGCAACCCGCGTACAGACGGCGATCACGATGGGCCAGGTGGCCGAGCCGTACATCCCGCGGCGCGCGATGCGGCACCTGGAGAAGGGTCGAGTCGTGATCTTCGGCGCCGGTGCGGGGATGCCGTTCTTCTCCACCGACACCGTCGCTGCACAGCGTGCGCTGGAGATCGGCTGCGAGGTCCTGCTGATGGCCAAACGCGTCGACGGGGTCTATGACGACGACCCCCGGGCCAACCCGGCGGCCGTCAAGTTCGACCGGGTCAGCTACGAGGAGGTGCTCACGCGCAACCTGAAGGTGGCTGACGCGGCAGCCTTCGCTCTGTGCATGGAGAACGCACTGCCGATCGTCGTGTTCAACCTGCTCGAGGATGGCAACATCGGCCGGGCCGTCCGCGGTGAGAAGATCGGCACCCTCGTGAGCGGAGAGCAGCAGTGATCGACGACACCCTCCTCAACGCCGAGGAGCGCATGGACAAGGCCGTGACGGTCGCGAAGGACGACTTCGGCGGGATCCGTACCGGCCGGGCTACTCCGGCAATGTTCAACAAAATCGTCGTGGACTACTACGGCGCGATGACCCCGGTCATCCAACTCGCGTCGCTGACCGTGCCCGAGCCGCGGATGGCGGTCATCACGCCGTACGACAAGGGCTCGATGGGCTCGATCGAACGGGCAATCCGCGACTCCGACCTCGGCGTCAACCCGACCAACGACGGCACCGTCATCCGGATCAGCTTCCCGCAGCTGACCGAGGAGCGCCGACGCGAGTTCATCAAGGTTGCGCGGCACAAGGCAGAGGACGCCAAGGTGTCCATCCGCAACATCCGCCGCAAGGCCAAGGACGAGCTCGACCGGTTGGTCAAGGACGGCGAGACGGGCGAGGACGAGGTCACCCGCGCGGAGAAGGAGCTCGACAAGACGACGTCGCAGTACGTCGCGAACGTCGACGAACTGCTGCGGCACAAGGAAGCCGAGCTCCTCGAGGTCTAGTGGCAACCCCTACCGGAACGACGACCGGCCGGTTGCCGGGGCGCGCCGGCCGCAACCTGCCCGCAGCGATCGGGGTCGGTCTCGCCCTCGGGCTGCTCATCACGGTCCCGCTGTTCTCCCCGGCACGCTGGGTCTTCATCGGGGTGCTGGTGGGCGCGTCGGTCGTCGCCACCCGCGAGATGGTCCTCGCGCTGCGCACCCTCGGGGTCCGCCCGCCGCTGCCGGTGCTGCTGGTCGGCGGCGCGACGATGATCGTGCTGGCCTACCGCGAGGGCGCCGGCGCGCTCGTGCTGGCGCTGATGCTCACCACGACCGGCTGCCTGCTCTGGCGGCTGCCCGCGTCCGCGCCCGGCTACCTGCGCGACGTCACCGCGGCCACCTTCACGGCGGTGTATGTGCCGTTCCTGCTCGGCTTCGCCGCGCTGCTGGCGCAGCCGTCCGACGGGCCGCGACGGGTGACCGCGTTCGTCGCGACAGTGGTCTGCAGCGACGTCGGGGGGTACGCCGCGGGCGTGTTGTTCGGCAAGCACCCGATGGCCCCGAGCGTGTCGCCCAAGAAGTCCTGGGAGGGCTTCGGTGGCTCGGTGCTGGCCTGCGCCGTCGCCGGTGCCATCTTCTTCGCCACGCTGTTCCACACCTCCCCACTGCTCGGCGCGGTGTATGGCCTGGCGGTCGTGTGCACGGCCACGCTCGGCGACCTCGGCGAGTCGATGATCAAGCGCGACATCGGCATCAAGGACATGGGCGCGCTGCTGCCCGGGCATGGCGGCCTGATGGACCGGCTGGACTCGCTGCTGCCGACGGCGCCGGTCGCCTGGCTGCTGCTGCTGGCTTTCGTGGGCCTGCCATGAGCCGCGCGGGAAGGTCTGCGGCCGGACCGGCGCTGAGCTGCAGGTGACCGCCCTGCCGCTCATCTTCGACGCACCGCGCAGGGGACTGCCGCCGCGGCACCTGCTCGACCTCGACGCGGAGGGCCGCCGAGCCGCCGTTGTCGACCTGGGTGAGCAGCCGTTCCGGGCCGAACAGCTGTCGCGGCACGTGTTCGCCGGCCGTGGCCTGACGCAGATGTCGGACCTGGGTGCCGCTTCGCGCGAACGCCTGGCGCCGCTGCTGCCCGACCTGCTGAGCATCGCCCGCGAGATCGACTGCGACGGCGGCGCCACCCGGAAGAGCGTCTGGCGGCTGCACGACGGCACGCTCGTCGAGTCGGTGCTGATGCGGTACGCCGACCGGACGACCGTCTGCGTCAGCAGCCAGGCCGGCTGCGGGATGGCCTGCCCGTTCTGCGCCACCGGCCAGGCCGGCCTGACCCGCAACCTGTCGACCGGCGAGATCGTGGAGCAGGTCCTGCGGGCCGGCGAGCGGGTCACCAACGTGGTGTTCATGGGGATGGGTGAGCCACTGGCCAACTATGCAAGGGTCGTCGGCGCCGTCCGGCGGTTCACCGACCCCGCGCCGTACGGGCTCGGCCTGTCGCAGCGCAACGTCGTCGTCTCGACCGTCGGGGTCGTCCCGGCGATCGAGAAGCTGACCCGGGAGGGTCTGCAGGTCACCCTCGCCCTGTCGCTGCACGCACCCGACGACGAGCTGCGCGACACGCTGGTCCCGGTCAACACCCGCTGGCCGGTCAAGCAGGTGCTGGCCGCAGCCCTGGGCTACACCCGCACGACCGGTCGCCGGCTGTCGATCGAGTACGCCATGATCGGGGGCGTCAACGACCAGCCGCAGCGCGCCGACCTGCTCGCCCGGCTGCTGCGCGGCAAGCTCGTACACGTGAACCTCATCCCGCTGAACCCGACGCCCGGCTCGCAGTGGGACGCCTCGGCCAAGCCGGTCGAGCGTGAGTTCGTCCGGCGGCTGCGGTCCGCCGGCATCGCCACGACTGTGCGTGACACCCGCGGACAGGAGATCGCCGGGGCCTGCGGCCAGCTGGCCGCCGCCGACGTCTGACCGGCGCCCGAGCCGGCCCTCAGGCCCCGGTCCGCGGGTCGGTGCCGGTGCCGGTGACCTGCAGGGTCACCGGCGGTACGACAGTCGCGGTGGAGCGCAGCAGCCCGAAGGGACCGTAGCGAAAGGACACCCGGACCGCGCCGGCCCGGCGCTGCCCCTGGCCGTGCGGGGTCACCAGCACCCGGGTGCACTGCTGGTCGCCGGCCGACACCTGGGTGCCCGAGAGCGGTCGGATGTCGCCCATCCGCACCGGGTAGGCGACCGTGACAGGGGCGCCGTCGGGGCGCAGCCCGATCCGGGTGTCGCCGCTGTCCGCGGACCCGCCGATCCGGGCCCCGATCGAGCTGGCGCGCAGGCACACCAGCCCGTCGAAGGCGTACGTCGTCCCGTCGTAGGCGTCCGGGACGGTGATGGCGCCATAGACGTCGACCTGCGGTTTGACCGAGCTGCGGCCGATCAGCAGCACGCCGAGCACCGCGACGACAGCCAGCACGACGATGACGGGGCCGCGCTTGAGCCGGTACTCGGAAGCCACGCGATGATCATTGCCTGCGCGGTCGGCGGGCGCACGCCGGTGCACCTGGGAGACTGCTCACGTGACCGACACCCAGCACGCCCCCCGCGAGGTCGTGCTGCTCGGGTCGACCGGGTCGATCGGCACCCAGGCAGTCGATGTCGTACGCGAGAACCCCGACCGGCTGCGGGTGGTGGGCGTCGGCGCAGGCGGTGGCCGGGTCGAGCTGCTCGCCCGGCAGGCCCTGGAGCTCGGCGTCGAGGTCGTCGCGGTCACCAGGGCGAGCGCTGCGCAGGACCTGCAGCTGGCCTTCTACGCCGCCGCGCAGGCCGGGGGGTACTCCCGCGGCGACTACCGGCTGCCCAAGATCCTGGCCGGCCCCGACGCGATGACCGAGCTCGCGGCCTGGCCGTGCGATGTGGTGCTCAACGGGATGACCGGGTCGGTGGGCCTCGCGCCGACGCTCGCGGCCCTGTCGGCCGGCCGGACGCTCGCGCTGGCCAACAAGGAGAGCCTGGTCGCGGGCGGGCCGCTCGTCACGCCGTACCGCGAGCAGATCGTGCCGGTGGACTCCGAGCACAGTGCGCTCGCGCAGTGCCTGCGCGGCGGTCGCGCCGCCGAGGTGCGCCGACTGGTGCTCACCGCCAGCGGCGGGCCGTTCCGCGGCCGCAGCCGCGACTCGTTGAGCCAGGTCACGGCCGCGCAGGCGCTGGCCCACCCGACCTGGGACATGGGCCCGGTGATCACCGTCAACTCCGCGACCCTGGTCAACAAGGGCCTCGAGGTCATCGAGGCGCACCTGCTGTTCGGGGTGCCGTACGACGCCCTCGACGTCGTGGTGCACCCGCAGTCGCTGGTGCACTCGATGGTGGAGTTCGTCGACGGCTCGACGCTGGCCCAGGCCAGCCCACCGGACATGCGGCTGCCGATCGGCCTGGCGCTGGGCTGGCCCGACCGGCTGCCCCGGGCGTCGTACGGCCTGGATTGGACGACGCCGACGACCTGGCAGTTCGAGCCGCTGGACGGCGCCGCCTTCCCGGCAGTCGGGCTCTGCAAGGACGCCGGCCGACGGGGTGGTACGGCGCCCGCAGTGCTCAACGCCGCGAACGAGGAGTGCGTCGCCGCGTTCCTGGCCGGCCGGCTGCCATTCCTGGCCGTCGTCGACACGGTCGCCGACGTCCTGACGTCACATCCCTTCAGGGAAGCACCCGACCTGGCCGAGGTGTTGGACGTGGAGCAGTGGGCGCGGCACCGCGCCCAGGAGCTGATCGAGAGGACGCGGGCGTGAGCAAGCTGCGGGGTCTTGGCACCCTGCTGGTCGGGGCGCTGCTCGTTGCGCTTGCTGTCAGCAGCGGGCACGGCGCTTACCTGGTCGGTGCGGTGGTGTTCTTCGTGGCGCTGCTGGTCTCGGTTGTCCTGCACGAGGCCGGCCACTTCCTGACCGCCCGGCACTACGGCATGAAGGCGACGCAGTTCTTTGTCGGCTTCGGCCCGACGCTGTTCTCCCGGCGGCGCGGGGAGACCGAGTACGGCGTGAAGGCGGTCCCGGCTGGCGGCTTCGTCAAGATCATCGGAATGACCCCGCTGGAGGAGCTCGAGCCCGGCGACGAGTCACGGGCGTTCTTCCGCTTCCCGGCCGGCCAGAAGACGGTGGTGCTCGCGGCCGGCTCCACCATGCACTTCATCATTGCAGGAGTACTGGTCCTGGGCGGCATCTTCGCGCTCGGCGTACCGCAGGAGATCAGCCCAGCCGTCGGGCGCCTGGCCGACTGCGTCGCCAGCGACCCCGGGCCCGGCAAGCCGGACGTCGCCGCCGACCAGGTGTGCGCACTGCCCGACGCCCGCCCGGCACCGGCGAGGGCAGCCGGGCTGCAGGTGGGCGACATCGTGACCGCGGTCGACGGCAAGGCACTCGCCAACGGCCGCGACCTCACCCTGGCGCTCCGCGCAGCTGCCGACCAGCCGGTCCGCCTGGACGTCCGGCGGGCGGGCGGCACCGTCACGCTCTCGGTCATACCCGCCGCGATCAGCCGGGTCGACCTGCTGGACGCCACGAAGCGGGTCAGCGCCGGGACCATCGGCATCAGCGTGCAGCAGCGCCAGGACGTCGTGCGGGAGGGGCTCGGCCCGAGCCTGGCGGCCAGCGGCAACACGCTGAAGCTGTTCGGGCAGGGAATCGTCACAAGTCTGACCAGCAAGCTCGGCTCGATCACCAAGATCTACAGCCCCAACCGCGACCCCGCTGGGTTCATCGGGATCGTCGGAGCCGGCCGGATCAGCGGGCAGGTCCTTGAGCAGCAGGAGTCCTGGGGCTTCAAGTCTCTCAACCTGGTGCTCATCGTCGCCAGCCTCAACCTGTTCGTGGGGCTGTTCAACCTGCTGCCGCTGCTGCCGCTGGATGGCGGTCACATCGCCGTCGTGTGGTTCGAGAGCGCCCGCGACAAGCTGCGGCGGGCCCGCGGCTACGCCGGACCGATCCGGCGGGTCGACTACAACAAGCTCCTGCCGATCACGTACGGCGTGGCGGGGACGTTCCTGCTTTTCACGCTGCTGCTCATCGGCGCCGACATCGTCAACCCCGTGAGGCTGCCCTCGTGACCGTCCCCGTCAGCCTCGGCATGCCCGCGCTGCCGCCGCCCGTGCTGAGCCCCCGCCGGGCGACCCGGCAGATCGATGTCGGCGGCGTGCTCGTCGGGGGCGGCGCGCCGATCAGCGTCCAGTCGATGACCACCACGGTGACCGCGGATGTCGACGCCACGCTCCAGCAGATCGCCGAGCTGACCGCCACGGGCTGCCAGATCGTGCGGGTTGCCGTGCCCGACCCGGTCGATGCTGACGCCCTCGCCGCGATCGTCCGGCACAGCCAGCTGCCGGTGATCGCCGACATCCACTTCCAGAGCAAGTACATCTTCAAGGCCATCGACGCCGGCTGCGCGGCTGTCCGGGTCAACCCCGGCAACATCCGCGAGTTCGACGGCAAGGTCGGCGAGGTGGCCCGCGCGGCCCGCGCGACCGGCACCCCGATCCGGATCGGTGTCAACGCGGGCAGCCTGGACAAGCGGATCATGGCCAAGTACGGGAAGGCGACGCCGGAGGCGCTGGTGGAATCCGCGCTCTGGGAGTGCTCGCTGTTCGAGGAGCACGACTTCCGCGACATCAAGATCTCGGTCAAGCACAACGACCCGGTCGTCATGGTGGAGGCCTACCGCCAGCTGTCGAGGGCCTGCGACTACCCGCTGCACCTGGGCGTCACCGAGGCCGGCCCGGCCTTCCAGGGCACCATCAAGTCGGCTGTGGCGTTCGGCGCGCTGCTGGCCGAGGGCATCGGCGACACGATCCGGGTCTCGCTGTCGGCCCCGCCCGTCGAGGAGGTCAAGGTGGGGTTGGCGATCCTGGAGTCGCTCAACCTCAAGCAGCGCGGCCTGGAGATCGTGTCGTGCCCGTCGTGCGGCCGCGCGCAGGTCGACGTCTACACCCTCGCCGAGCAGGTGACGGCCGGGCTCGAGGGCCTGACCGTGCCGCTGCGGGTCGCCGTGATGGGTTGCGTCGTCAACGGCCCGGGGGAGGCCCGCGAGGCCGACCTCGGGGTCGCCTCCGGCAACGGCAAGGGCCAGATCTTCGTCAAGGGCGAGGTCATCAAGACTGTGCCGGAGTCGCAGATCGTCCAGACGCTGGTGGAGGAGGCGCTGCGGCTCGCGGAGGCCTACGACGGGCCTTCGGGGCAGGCGGCGGTCGCGGTGTCCTAACGCGCCGCGGGGCTTCCACGTCGCGGCTGACTGCCCGCGTCTAGGCTCGTGAGGTGCTGAGGACGTCGTCGACGCGGGTCCTCGACGGGCGCGACCTGCCGGAGGCACTCGCGCTGCTCGAGGTGGACCCGATCGCAGACGTCTTCGTCGCCTCGCGCCTGCTGGCCGGCGGTGTGGACAGCTGGCGGCTCGGCGCGGAGGTCTGGGGCTTCGGCGAGCGGGGCCGACTCGAGGCGCTCTGCTACGCAGGGGCCAACCTGGTGCCCGTGCAGGCCGGGCCGGAGGCCGTCCGCGCCTTCGGCGACCGGGCCCGCAGGCAGGGACGGCGCTGCTCGTCCATCGTCGGCGAGGCCGGCGCGGTCGGGCTGCTGTGGCAGCTCCTGCGACCGGCCTGGGGACCCGCCCGGGAGGTACGCGCCAGCCAGCCGCTGCTGGCGATCTCGGGGCCGCCGTCGGTCGCTGCCGACCCGGCCGTCCGCCCGGTGCGTCGCTCCGAGGTCGAAGCGCTGCTGCCGGCCTGTGTCGCGATGTTCACCGAGGAGGTCGGCGTGAGCCCGCTCGCCGGTGGCGGCGCCGCGCTGTATCGAGCCCGGGTCGAGGAGCTCGTCGCCCAGGGCAGGGCGTACGCCCGGTTCGAGGACGGCCGGGTGTTGTTCAAGGCCGAGATCGGGGCGGCGACCCGGGCCGCGTGCCAGGTGCAGGGCGTGTGGGTCGACCCTGCGCTGCGTGGCCGCGGTCTCGGCACCGCCGGCACCGCCGCCGTCGTCGAGCTGGCCCGCGCGCGGATAGCCCCGGTGATCAGCCTGTATGTCAACGACTTCAACACTGGCGCCCGGCGGTCCTACGCGAAGGTCGGCTTCGGGCCGGCTGGGACCTTCGCCAGCGTCCTGTTCTGAGCCTG
>JAYVYM010000269.1:0-3171 GCA_043784245.1 Frankiales bacterium | reverse complement strand
TCGAACGTCGTCACGACGTCGGCGGGGGTGCGCAGGACGGGGTCGCCGATCAGGCGAATGGGACGGGTGGCCACACCGTCAGTCTAGGTGAGCGGGGCCGGACCCCGGACGCTCAGGACCTTGGCCACCAAGGTGCCGAGTCCGCGACCACACCGGCAGCAAGGGGTCATCGATCCAGACGCCGCGCTCCCCTGCTGTTGATGTCGCCTCGGCGAGCAAACACCCGTCGCGGGCCCGCCCGACCACCCAGTCCCGGTGATCCACAGATGGTTGCGCACCGAGATGATCTCGAAGGAGGTGCCCGAGCTTGCGTGGATCACCTCGGGCGGCGGCGGCCGGCGGCTGGGGCCTCAGCCGAGCAGCCGAGGGTCGAGCTCGACCCGGACCGGCTCGGCCTTGCGGGCGCTGCGCACCCCGACGGCCGATGCGAGCGCGGTCGCGAGGTGCTGCCCCTGCGTTCGAGGCACCCGGACGAGCGCCCGCTCGTCGTCCCCGGCCGGGACCGGGCCGAGGACCTCACCGACATCCAGAGTCGCCAGCAACTCGGCCACCGCGGCCGCAGGTCCCGTCACGCTCGCCATCCGGGTGGCCGGCGGGAAACCGAGCGCGGTGCGGTCAGCCAATTCCCGAGTCGCCGCTCCCGCCGGATCCCACCGGGTCAAAGCCTGGACGCCGGCCACCCCCCGGTCGGCGACGACCACCACCCGGCCACCCTGCCCAGCCGGCCGCGCCAGCGCGGCCGCGGCCAGCCAACGTCTCAGGGTCTCCTCCGCGGCCCGCAGGTCGGCTCGACTGAGCATCGCCCAACCGTCGAGCAGGAGCACGGCGCCATAGCCGCCGTCGGCCACCGGCTCGGCGCCGGGCGTCGCGATGACCAGGGCCGGGTTGGCCGGGACGCCGGCGAGCACCTCGTCACGACCGCTGGTGCGGACGGCGATCCCCGGGAAGGCCCGGCCGAGCTCCTCGGCGGTCCGCCGGCTGCCGACAACAGTTGCCCGCAGGGCCCGGCCCGCGCAGACCGGGCACTCCCAGTCGCCGGCAAGATGACCGCACCAGCGGCAGGCCGCGACCGAGCCTCGGGCCGAGGTCGCGAGCGGCCCCGCACAGACCGAGCACCTGGCCGGCGTGCGGTCGCGGGCGCAGGCGAGCGCCGGCACATAGCCACGCCGGGGCACCTGCACGAGCACCGGAGCGCCGGCCGCGAGGGACTCCCTCGCGGCGGCGAAGGCGAGCGCTGGGATCCTCGCGGCCTGAGCCATTGGGTCGCGGGCCAGGTCGTCGTCGGAGGTGCCGTCCACCCGCGGTGCGGCCGCCCGAACCGTGACCCGGTCGGCCACCAACGGCTTGGCCCAGCCGGTGTCGAGCAGCAGCTGTCCTTCGGCGGTGCGGGCGTGGCCACCGAGCAGCGCGGCCGCACCGGCCAGGTGCGCGCGCAGCACCAGCACCTCCCGGGCGTGGACGTAGGGCGCGCGCGGCTCGGCGTGCAGATCGTCGCCGTCGTCCCACAGCACGACCAGCCCCAGGTCGGCCACCGGCGCGAAGGCTGCCGCGCGGGTGCCGACCACGGCGCGCACCTGCCCGCGCCGGACCGCGAGCCATCGGCGGTATCGCTCGGCCGGCCCGAGATCGGCCCGCAGCGCGACGTGGGGCACCTCGCTCAGCGCGGCGCTCACCCGGTCGACGTCGCGCGCATCCGGCACGACCACCAGTGCCCCCCGGCCGCCGGCGACGCAGGCCTGGACCGCCAGCGCGATCTCCTGCGGCCACGACGGGCCGGGCAGGGCGCACCACACGGCCCGCGGCGCCTTGTCCGCCAGCGCCCCGAGGAACGCCGGTCCGGTCGGGTAGCGCTGCCAGGGCCCGACCACAGGCGGTACGACGCCGGCCGCGGGCGGCCCCGGCAGCTCGGCCTCGACCCGGGCGTGCCGGGGCGGCAGGGCGAGGCGCAGGACGTCGTACAGCGTGCCGGCGGAGCGGTCGGCCAGCGCCCGGGCCAGCCGGGCGACCTCTGCCTGCAGCACGGGCTCGGGGCTGATCAGCGTCTGCAGCGCGGTCAGCGCCTTGTCATGGTCGCTGCCGTCGGCGCGCTCGAGCACGATCCCACCGACCAGCCGACCGGCGAAGCGCACCCGCACGCGGCAACCGGCCAGCGCGGTGTCCTGCATGACAGCTGGTACGGCGTAGTCGAACGGCCGGTCCAGGTGGGCCACGCCGGTGTCGACCGCGACCCGCGCCACCGGCTGCCGGACGGCTAGCTCGACCGACGCCGGGGTGGCCGGCCGACGGCGCTGCTCGCTCACTCCAGCGAGGCTACGGTCGACCCGGTTATCACCAGGATCCTGCTGCGCGACACACCGGGCGAGCTCACCACCGGCGTCCTGTTGATCACCAGGATGGGCCGGCCGACCGGACCCGGCGTACGACGGGGCGGTGCTACTGGCCGGCGGCTTTGCGCAGCAGCTCGGCGCGATCGGTGGACTCCCAGGTGAAGTCGGCCAGCTCGCGGCCGAAATGACCGTAGGCGGAGGTCTGGGCGTAGATCGGCCGGAGCAGGTCGAGATCGCGGATGATCGCGGCGGGGCGCAGGTCGAACACCTCGATCACGGCGTCCTGCAGCACGCTGTCCGCGACCACGCCGGTGCCGAAGGTGTCGACGAACAGCCCGACCGGCTCGGCCTTGCCGATGGCATAGGCGACCTGGACCTCGCAGCTGGTCGCGAGCCCGGCAGCCACCACGTGCTTGGCCACCCAGCGCATCGCGTAGGCAGCGGAGCGGTCCACCTTGGACGGGTCCTTGCCGGAGAAGGCCCCGCCGCCGTGCCGGGCATAGCCGCCATACGTATCGACGATGATTTTGCGCCCGGTGAGGCCGGCGTCACCCATCGGGCCGCCGATGACGAACTTGCCGGTGGGGTTGACCAGCAGCCGATAGCCGTCGGTTTCGATGCCCAGACCCTCGAGCTCGGGCGCGACGACGTGCTCGGCGATGTCGGGGGTGAGCAGGTTCTCGATGTCGATGTCCTCGGCGTGCTGCGAGCTGACCACGACGGTGTCGAGCCGGACCGGCTTGCCGTGCAGGTATTCCACCGTGACCTGGGTCTTGCCGTCGGGCCGCAGGTAGGGGATGACGCCGTCCTTGCGGACCTGGGTGAGCCGCTTGGCGAGCCGGTG
>JAYVYM010000268.1:0-3324 GCA_043784245.1 Frankiales bacterium | reverse complement strand
AGGTCACCGGCGAACAGCGCAGCTTCGTCACCGCCCTCACCGCCCTTGACCTCCAGGATCACGTCCTTGGCGTCGGCCGGGTCAGCAGGGATGAGCATCGTTCGGATCTTCGCGTCCAGGGCGGCGATGCTGTGTTCGGTCCTGGCCACCTCGTCGGCCATCTCCAGCTCGCGGGCGGCCTGCAGGTCACCGCGCAGCGCGTCGCGCTCATGGGCAGCGGCAACGACCGGCCCGATCTCGGCATACCTGCGGCCGAGCTCGCGAGCGACCGTCTGGTCGGCGTGGACGGCCGGGTCGGCGAGCCGCTGCTCGAGGTCGGCGTGCTCGGCCAGCAGGTCGTCGAGCGGGTCGGCCACGGGGGCTCCTACGGGCTGTGTCGCGGGTGGTCCGGCACGACTGCGGCGCCCGACCCCGGTCGGGGGACGGGCGCCGCAGGGGAGCTACTTGCCGGCGCGCTTACCGAATCGCTGCTCGAACTTGGCGACCCGGCCGCCGGTGTCCAGGATTTTCTGCTTGCCCGTGTAGAAGGGGTGGCAGGCCGCGCACACCTCCACGCGGATGTCGCCGCCCTTCGTGCTGCGGGTCTGGAACGTGTTGCCGCAGGTGCAGGAGACGTGCGTCTCGGCGTACGCGGGGTGGATGTCGGTCTTCACGGTGGTGCCTTTCGGTCGGAGAGCCGCCGGGTGCGGGGTCGTACGGCGCGGAACCGGTGCTCGGAGGGGACCAGTGTGCCAGAACGGCGCACTGCTGAGACCAACGCGTCCCGGTGGGCTGCCCTTCCCGGCTGCCGCTCGGGCGGGCGGCACGGGTCGTCGCATCGGGTGCGGGGGCGCAACGAAATCGTTGCCGAGGTTGTGCGCGCCGTGACCGCGAGACCCGAGGTCCGGACCGCCTGAGAGCGGTCCGGCTCGAGTCGTCCCGGTGTCAGTCCTGGCTGACCGTCGTCTTCTGGATCTGCATCAGGAACTCGACATTGGTCCGGGTGGACTTCATCTTGTCGAGCAGGAGCTCCAACGAGGCGCTGGCGTCCAACGCGTGCAGCACCCGGCGCAGCTGCAGGACGATCCGCAGCTCTTCAGGCGCCAGCAGGATCTCCTCCTTGCGGGTGCCGGACGCGTCGACATCGATGGCCGGGAAGATCCGCTTGTCCGCGAGGCGCCGATCGAGTTTGAGCTCGGCATTGCCGGTGCCCTTGAACTCCTCGAAGATCACCGTGTCCATGGCCGAGCCGGTCTCGACGAGCGCGGTGGCAAAGATGGTGAGCGATCCACCGTTCTCGACGTTGCGCGCCGCGCCAAGGAAGCGCTTGGGCGGGTAGAGCGCCGCCGAGTCGACGCCACCGGTGAGGATCCGTCCGGAGGCGGGGGCGCCAAGGTTGTACGCACGACCCAGCCGGGTGATCGAGTCCAGCAGGACCACCACGTCGTGGCCGAGCTCGACCAGGCGCTTGGCACGCTCGATGGACAGCTCGGCGACGGTGATGTGGTCCTGCGGCGGTCGGTCGAAGGTCGAGGCAATGACCTCGCCCTTCACCGAGCGCTGCATGTCGGTGACCTCCTCCGGCCGCTCGTCGACGAGGACGACCATCAGGTGGACCTCAGGGTTATTGGTGGCGATCGCGTTCGCGATCGCCTGCATGACCATCGTCTTGCCGGCCTTCGGCGGGCTGACGATCAGGGCGCGCTGGCCCTTGCCGACCGGCATCACCAGGTCGATGACGCGGGTCGTCAGGATGCCCGGCTCGGTCTCCAGGCGCAGCCGGTCCTGCGGGTACAGCGGGGTGAGGTTGGTGAACTCGGGGCGCTTCTTGGCCTCCTCGATGTCCAGGCCATTCACGCTGTCGAGCCGGACCAACGCGTTGTACTTGTCCTTGCGCTCGCCCTCGCGCTGCTGCCGGACGGCACCGGTCACCGCGTCACCGCGACGCAGGCCATATTTACGGACCTGCTGCAGGGAGACGTACACGTCGTTGGGACCGGTGAGGTAGCCGGACGTACGGACGAATCCGTAGTTGTCAAGGATGTCGAGGATGCCGCCGATCGGCACCAGGACGTCGTCCTCGCCGACAACCGGCTCGGTCTCGCCGGCACCGAAGCGGTCGGCGCCGCGGACGTTGCGGTTGCGGTTGCGGCCGCGCTCGCGGAAGCGCCCGCGCCGGCCAACGGCCTCGTCGTCGTCATCAAATCGCGGGCCAGCACCGTCCGGCTGCTGACGGCCCTGGCTGGGCTGCCCCTGCTGACGGCCCTGACCGGACTGCCCCAGCGAACCCTCGTCGGCCTGCTGGCGATCGCTCGTCGCGTCGTACGCCGTCCGGTCGGATGCCGATCGGTCGGCGTCGGAGCGGCCAGCGGCGACGCGGGCGGGTGCCGGATTGTCGTTGCCCTGCTGGGCGATCCGCTCCTGGCGTCGGGCCTCACGCTCGAGGAAGCGCTCGCGGCCACGGTCGACACGCTCGCCGGCGCCTCCCGCCGCCGGTTCCGGACTCTCGCCAAGGGCTGGGCCGACATCGGTGGCGTTCGCGGGCTCGCCAATCGCGTCAACGGCTGATGTCACCGGGGTACCGGCTGGGTCCGCCGGGCTCGGTGCCACGGCGATGCTGGGTCCGTCTGGCGTCCTGGGCTCGGTGGACGTGGTAGCTGCGCTGGTGGCGCGCTTGCCGGCCGACACCCGTCGCCCGCCGTTGCGGGCCGCGACGGGGACCGCAGCAGCCTCGGTCGGGGCGGCGGCAGCGACCTGTGCGCCAGCTCTGCTGGCCTGCCTTTCCTGGATGGCCTCGATGAGCTGGCTCTTGCGCATCCGCGTGGTGCTGCCGAGGCCCAGGTCGCTAGCCAGCGCCTGCAGCTCGGGCAGCACCATGGCGGCCAGCCCGCCGGAGCTCGTTCGCCGGCGGCTGCGGGGGGCTGCGGCCGGGCTGACCTGGGCGGCGGCACCCGCGGCGCCAGAGCCGTCCGTGGCAGCGCCGGCGCCAGGGCCTTGCGAGGGTGCGCTGTTCGAAGCAGCGCCGCGGGAGTTGGTGGCGGGTACGCCGGCCGTAGGCCCGGCGGTGTCCTGCGCGGGGTGCGGGCCGGTCGCGGCCCGGTCGCCCTGCAGCAGGTCGGTGGTGTCGGTCAAGGAGGGTCCTCCCGTGGTGCCGTACCGCCGCGGACGCGGCAGAACGGAGTGCGTCGGCCAGAGCCGGTGTGCCTCGTCGTCGACAAGGTGGTTGTGGAGTCACCCGTGGGCGGCGTTGGAGTTCGCGCGGACCGATGCCCTGGTCATCGAGCGAAAGGCCGATGGGAGGACTGTGGGGCCGGAGCGGTGCAACTGCTCACCGGTATACATGCA
>JAYVYM010000267.1:0-4415 GCA_043784245.1 Frankiales bacterium | reverse complement strand
GCGGTCGCTTCGTACACCGCCGTGCTGCTGTCCGACACGGCGACGCCGACCTGGCACGACGCGCACGGGCAGCTGCCGTTCGTCTTCGTGGGCTCGGCGTCGGCGGCCTCCGGCGGGCTCGCCATGATCGGCTCAGCGGTGGCCGAGGCAGGACCGGCGCGGCGGCTGGCCGTCGGTGGCGCGGTGCTCGAGCTCGTCGCCGAAGCCGTGATGGAGCGGGCGATGGGCCTGACCGCGGAGCCGCTGCACTCGGGTGCCGCCGGCCGGCTGATGCGGATCAGCAAGGCGCTGACCCTGGCCGGAACCGCCGGCACCGTCCTGGTCGGCCGTCGCAGTCGGCTGGGTGCCGCGCTGTCGGGGGCGGCTCTGCTCGGCGGCTCGGCCTGCCTGCGCTTCGCGGTGTTCGAGGCCGGCCAGGAGTCGGCCCGCGATCCCAAGTACGTCGTGATCCCACAACGCGAACGCATCGCCGCACGGAGTGTGAACGCGAGTCCCTAGGGAAGATCGCCTGCGGCCGACGGGTTGAGGAGTGGTGCACATGTCGACAGCTGTGACCGGGACCCCGGCGGGTGCCAGCACACGGGGCAGGTGGGGGCTGGTCGCGGCCGCACTACTGCTGCAGTTCGCGATCGGGGCGGTGTACGCCTGGAGCACTTTCGCCAAGGCCCTGCAGGCCGCCGGCCCGTTCCACCTGAGCAAGACCGATGCGGCGCTGCCCTTTGAGGTCACCATCGGGATGATCTTCATCGGCACGTACATCGGCGGCCGGATCCAGGACCGGCGCGGCCCTCGCACCGTCGCCCTGGTCGGCGGCGCGCTGTACGGCATCGGCACGGTGCTCGCGTCGTTCGCGCACTCGCGGGAGGACCTGTGGCTGCTGGTCCTGGGCTATGGCGTGATCGGCGGCTTCGGGCTCGGGGTGGCGTACATCGTGCCGATCGCCATGCTGCAGAAGTGGTTCCCGGACAAGCGCGGGCTCATCACCGGGCTGGCCGTCGGTGGATTCGGCTTCGGCGCCGTGTTCACCTCGCCGGTGGCGAAGCGGCTCATCGACCACGACCCGAGCATCCCCACAAAGGCGTTCCTCCCACTGGGAATCGCGTACCTGGTGATGGCGCTGGCGGGGGCATCGTTCTTTCGCAACCCACCGGCCGGGTATGCGGTGCCGGGCTTCACACCGGCCGCCGGCAAAGGCACCGGCGACGAGGGCTACACACAGGGCCAGGCGCTGCGCACCCCGCAGTGGTACCTGCTTGCCGCAATTCTGACGCTGAACGTCACCGCAGGCATCGCGCTCATCTCGCAGGCCGCGTCCAGCTTCAGCGACATCGCCGGCTACAGCACGGCCGCAGCGGCGAGCGCGGTCGGCATCCTCGGACTGTTCAACGGCGGCGGGCGCATCCTGTTCGCGGCCGCCTCGGAGCGCACCGGCCGGATGCCGGCGTTCGTGGCAATGCTGGGGCTGCAGGGGGTGTGCTTCCTGCTGCTGCCCCATGCCACGAATGCCGCGCTGTTCTTCGCGCTCGCCGCGGTCATCTACCTCTGCTACGGCGGTGGGTTCGGCACCATGCCGGCGACCGCGGGCGACTTCTTCGGCGTCAAGAACGCCGGCGCCATCTACGGTGCGATGATCATCGGCTGGAGCCTGGGCGGTGTCGTCGGGCCACAGATCGTGTCGCGGCTGATCGGGGCGGACAAGGGCTACACGCGGGCCTACACGACGATCGCTGTGATCGCGCTGGTCTCGATGGTCCTGCCGCTGTTCACCAGGCTGCCGAAGGACCGGGTGGCGGTTGCTGCCGGCCACGCCGACGTGCCCGCTGGCGCGCGTCGCTGACCGCTGTCAGGCGTCGAGCACGTGGACGACGTCGCGCGCCACGAGCGGTAGGTCCGGGCTGCACAGCCGGCCATCGACGACCGTCCGGGCCTCTGGAGGTAGGGCCAGCCCGGCGACGGTCCACGAATGCGGAGTGCGACCGCCCGGCTCGATGGTGACCAGCGGTGCCGGTCGGGCGAGCGCGTCGGCGTAGTCCTGCGGGGTGTTGATGTTGATGACCGAGTCGAGCTGCGGGTCGCCGGCTGCGAGCGCGGCATCGGCGAGCAGCGCCCCCTCGTCCAGGCGGAGCGTCCGGCAGGCGTCGAAAAGGAACGCCGGCTTGCGGTGACCCTGACCCACGAGCTTGGCGCAGAGCCCGGCGAGGTGGGTGCCGTAGGCAGCAGCGAGCGGTTGGCGGAAACCGCGGACGACCGGGAGGGCGACGTCGTACCCGGCGTGCAGCGCAAGCACCCGGCGTACGTACGCGGTGTGCAGGAACGGCAGGTCCGTCGAGCAGACGAAGGCGGTGCGAGCCCCGAGCGCGGCCGCGGCGGCCAGACCCACGGCCAGGCCCTGCAGCGGACCGAGCCCCTCGACCGGATCATCAACGACGACGACACCGGTGGGCAGCGCCGGCAGCTGCTGGCCGGGCGCCCGCACGACGATCACACCGACTGTCGTCACCCGGTCGAGTAGTGCCGATGTCCGGCCCAGGAGTGTGTCGCCATGCCAGGTCAGGTGCGCCTTCGCGGTGCCCATCCGCACGGAACGACCCCCGGCCAGGAGCACGCCCGCAGCCGGGGCAGGGATCTCGTCGCTCACACCGGAGCGTAGAACCGTGGTTGCGGCGTACGCGGCGGTGGCATGCCCTCCGTGAGCTGGCGCCGTCCGGCGGAGCAGGAGGCTCGCGGTGCCACAAGTCGTGCAGCGGCGCAGGACGCATCGCCCGCTCGTGCTCTGCGCCGCGTTCGGCGTCCTGGGGGCCGGCGGTCTGGCCTGGCTTCGGCGCCCGGAGCCCGCGCCGGTTTATCAGCCGCTGCCAGGACGTCCGCGCCTCGTGGCGGTGGTCGGCGGCTCGATGCCGCATGGCGCCCCGGTGCAGCCGCACGAGATCGAGCTGCGTGAGGGCCGACAAATTCTCGGGCGTGACCGCGACGCAGACGTGCACCTCGCCGATCTGACGATCTCGCCGCGGCACGCGGTCGTCGAGGTCGACCACGCGGGCCGGGTCGTCGTGCGTGATCTCGGCACCCGTAACGGGCTGGTGGTCGACGGCATCCCGGTCGCGCGGGCCGAGCTGCACGACGGCAACCGGCTCCAGCTCGGTGACGTCCAGCTGGTCTACCGCGTCGACCCCGAGCGGGACGACGGCGGACGGCACGGCGGTGAGCTCGGGGAGAACATCGGGAGTTGAGCTGGGGACGGCCGACGCCCGGGGCTCGGGCGCCCCGACGGCCGCCTCGCCCGCGAGACGCCTGCGGCTTCGCTTCGGGGTCGCCGCTAGCAGGCACATCCTCAGTCAGGCACTTCCTCCCCGCCGAGCGGCTCAGCGCACCTGCACCACGGCGTCGCGCGGCGACACGACCTCGCCGATGACGGGGTAGCCGGGGACCTCACCGACCACCAGCAGCCCGCCACTGGTCTGCGCGTCGGCCAGCAGCAGCAGCTCGTCCTCGCCGACGTCGCTGGACAGGTGCGGGCGCACCCAGTCCAGGTTGCGCCGGGTGCCACCGCTGACAAAACCCGCGGCAAGCGCGTCGCGTGCGCCGTCCAGATAGGGAATGGCTGCGGCATCGAGCAGAGCCGTGACCCCGCTGGCCCGCATCATCTTGTACAGGTGGCCGAGCAGGCCGAAGCCGGTGACATCGGTGGCGGCCCGCGCGCCCGCTGCAACAGCCGCCTGCGCGGCCTCGCTGTTGAGGGCCACCATTGACGCGACTGCGTGCACGAACACCTCGCCGGTCGCCTTGTGCCGGTTGTTGAGCACCCCCACGCCCAACGGCTTGGTCAGCGTGAGGGGCAGACCGGCATCCGCGGCGTCGTTGCGCAGCAGGTGCCGGGGGTCGACGATCCCGGTCACCGCCATGCCGTACTTGGGCTCAGGGTCGTCGATGCTGTGCCCACCCGCGACGTGGCAGGCGGCCAGCCGCGCGACGTCGGCGCCGCCCCGAAGCACCTCGCCGAGCAGCTCGACGGGCAGCGTCCCGCGTGGCCAGCCGACCAGGTTGACGGCGACGAGCGGGCGGCCGCCCATCGCGTAGACGTCGGACAGCGCGTTGGCCGCCGCGATGCGCCCCCAGTCGTACGCGTCGTCGACGACAGGCGTGAAGAAGTCCGCGGTGGCCACGACTGCCGTGTGCTCGTCCAGGCGGACCACGGCCGCGTCGTCACCGTCGTCGAGCCCGACCAGCAGGTCCGCGGACGCCGGCCCGGTCAGCCCGCGTACGACCTGCTCGAGCTCCCCCGGTGGGATCTTGCACGCGCAGCCGCCGCCGCTCGCGTACTGGGTGAGGCGGTACGAGGAACTCGTGGCAGTCATCAGTCGACGCTAGCCCGCGACCGCATGATGGGCCTTGCGGTGTCGACGGCGGGGCCTGCG
>JAYVYM010000266.1:0-5893 GCA_043784245.1 Frankiales bacterium | reverse complement strand
CCAGGGCGGTGGCGCGGTCCGGCGCCCAGCCTTCCGCCAGCGTGACGTACGCCTTGGGCAGCGCCTGGCGTACCGGATCAGGGACGGGCACCACCGCGGCCTCGACGACAGCCGGGTGCTCGACCAGGACGCTCTCGAGCTCGAACGGCGAGATCTTGAAGTCCGAGGACTTGAAGACATCGTCGGTGCGCCCGACGTAGGTGATGTAGCCGTCGGCGTCGCGCTGAGCGACATCGCCGGTGTGGTAGACGCCGTCGGCCATCGCCTCGGCAGCCCGCTGCGGGTCGCCCAGGTAGCCGGTCATCAGCGCGAGCGGGCGGTCGGCGAGGTCGAGGCACAGCTCGCCCTCGCTGCCAGTTTGCTGACCGGTCAGCGGGTCGACGAGCACGACCGGGATGCCCGGTAACGGCCGGCCCATCGAGCCGGGCTTGAGCAGCTGGCCGGGCGGGTTGCCGACCTGGGCGGTGGTCTCGGTCTGGCCGAACCCGTCGCGCACGGTCAACCCCCAGTGCCGCTCGACCTGGGTGATGACCTCGGGGTTGAGGGGCTCACCGGCGGCGACCACCTCGCGCAGCGCCCCCGGCCCGGCGGAGAGGTCGCTCTGCACCAGCATCCGCCAGACCGTCGGCGGGGCACACAGCGTCGTGACTCCCCGGTCGCGCAGCTGGCCGAGCAGGGCTTGCGCGTCGAACCGGCTGTAGTTGTAGACGAAGACCGCGGCCTGCGCCAGGAACGGCGCGAACAGACAGCTCCAGGCGTGCTTGGCCCAGCCCGGCGAGCTGACGTTGAGGTGCAGGTCGCCGGGCCGCAGCCCGATCCAGTACATCGTCGACAGGTGCCCCACCGGATAGCTGACCTGGGTGTGCTCGACGAGCTTGGGGCGGCTGGTGGTCCCGGACGTGAAGTACAGCAGCAGCGGATCGCCGGGCTCGGTGACGGCCTCGAAGGTCCGGGGGGTCATCAGGCGGGCCTGCCGGTAGTCGCCCCAGCCCTGCGGCGAGCCGTCGACGCAGTAGCCGGCGACGTCCAGTCCGGCGAACTTGCCGGTGTCGGCGTCGTTCGCGATCACGTGCTGCACGCCGCCGCGGGCCACCCGGTCGGCGAGGTCGTCCGGGCCGAGCGCAGTGGTCGTCGGCAGGACGACCGCGCCGAGCTTCATCACCGCGAGCGCCGACTCCCACAGCTCGACCTGGTTGCCGAGCATCAGGATCACCCGGTCGCCGCGCCCGACGCCCTGCGCCGCCAGCCAGCTGGCGACCTGGTCAGAGCGCCGGACCAGGTCGTCGTAGCTCAGCCTCAGCTCGCTGCCGTCCTGCTCCACGATCCACAGCGCCAGCGCGTCGTTGCCACGCCCCACGGCGTCGAACCAGTCGGTCGCCCAGCAGAACGCCCCCGTCAGCTCCGGCCAGCTGAAGGTGGCCATTGCCTGCTGCCAGTCGGTACGGGTGGCGAGCAGCAGGTCGCGGGCCGCGGTCAGTGCCGAGGTGTTGGCGGTACGGCTCACAGATGGCTCCTGGCTCGGGGCTCCTGTCCTACACCCGGTGTCAGCGCGCCGCGGCGAGCTGCCGGCTGATCACCAGTCGCTGGATCTGGTTGGTCCCCTCGAAGATCTGCATGATCTTGGCCTCGCGCATGTACCGCTCGAGCGGGAAGTCGCGGGTGTAACCGTAGCCGCCGAGCACCTGCACCGCGTCGGTGGTGACCTTCATCGCCGCGTCGGTGGCAACCAGCTTGGCGACCGACGCCTGCCGCGAGTACGGCCGGCCGGCGTCGCGGCGGCGGGCCGCGTCGAGGTAGGTCGCCCGGGAGCTGTCGACCGCCGCCGCCATGTCGGCGAGCAGGAACGCCAGCCCCTGGTGCTCGATGACCGGCTTGCCGAACGCCTCGCGCTGCTTCGCGTACGCCACGGCGTCGTCCAACGCGCCCTGCGCGAGGCCGACCGCGATCGCCGCGATCCCCAACCGGCCGCTGTCGAGTGCCGCGAACGCGATCGAGAGCCCCTGCCCCTGGTTGCCGACGAGCCGGTCGGCCGCGAGGGTCACCCCCTCGTAGTACGCGTTGGTCGTCGGGACGGCGCGCAGCCCCATCTTGTCCTCGGGCTTGCCGAACGACAGGCCTGGCGCCTGCCCGGGTACCAGGAAGCACGACACCCCACGCGGGCCGTCATCGGAGGTCCTGGCGAACAGCGTGTAGAAGTCGGCGATCCCGCCGCTGGTGATCCAGCTCTTCGTACCGTCGACCTGCCAGCCGTCCCCGACCCAGGTAGCCCGGCAGACCAGCGCGGCGGCGTCGGAGCCGCAGTGCGGCTCGGACAGGCTGTAGGCCCCGAGCAGGGTGCCGCCGAGCATCTCCGGCAGCCAGCGCTCCCGCTGCTCGGCCGTACCGAACTCCGCGAGCGCGAAGCACGAGAGCCCGTGCACGCTGGTGGCGACGGCGACAGCCGCCCACCGCGCCGCCAGCTCCTCCAGCACCTGCAGGTACACCTCGTACGGCTGACCGCCGCCACCCTGCTCCTCCGGGTAGGGCAGGCCAAGCAGGCCGGCCGCGCCCAGGGTGCGGAACAGGCCGTCCGGCAGCGTTTCGGTGGCTTCGGCGGCGGCGGCCCGCGGAGCGAGCTCCTTGTCGGCGATCTCGCGGACGAGCTCGATCAGCTCCGCCGACTCCGGGGTCGGGAGCATCCGGTCGACGGGCACGGTCGTACCTCCGGATCGTGGGCACAGCGGGTAGCTGCACGGTACGTCCGGACCCGGCGTCTGCGCCCGGCCATCACCAGGCGTTGATGGCGAGCCGTACCGCGACCGTGAGCGCGACCGCTGCGATGCCGATGCGCAGCGGACCAGGTGGGATGCGCTTGGCGAGCAGTGCGCCGATGGGGCCACCGCAGGCGCTGCCGAGCGCCAGCAGCAGGACGGCCAGCCAGTCGACCGGGGCCACGAGCGCATACACGGCCCCGGCAACGCCGTTGGCGGTGACCGCGATGACGTTCTTGAGCGCATTCACGCGGCGCAGTGGGGCGGGGGCGAGCATCCCGAGCGCACCGATCAGCATGACGCCCTGGGCCGCGCCGAAGTAGCCGGAGTAGATGCCCACGGCACCGATCGCCGGCCCGGTGCCCGGGGACGGCGGGTGGCTCTCGTCGCGGCGGGTACGGGCGATGACCAGGGGCTGTGCCAGCACCAGCAGCCCGGCCGCGCCGACCAGCACCGGGACGACCCGGTCGAACGCCCCGCCGGGCAGCGCGAGCAGAAGCACAGCGCCGACGAGCGACCCGGCGCCGACCCAGACCGACAGCCGCACCAGCAACGGGCGCTGCCCGCGCAGCTCCTGGCGCATCCCGTACGCGCCGCTGGCACTGCCCGGGATCACCCCGAGACAGTTGGTGACGTTGGCGGCCAGCGGTGACAGGCCGATGCCCAGCAGCGCGGGGAAGGTGAGCAGCGAGCCGGCGCCGGCGATCGTGTTGACCGCGCCGGCTACCAGCCCCGCGCCGGCCAGCAGCGTCGCCTGCAACGGGTCCATCTAGCGAGTCCAGCCGGCTGTCACCGGTCCACCCTGCCCGACGTCGAAGCCGGCGAGTGGTGGATACCCTACGGGGGTACAGTGTGAGGCATGCAGATCGACAGCTCAGTGGGGTACGGCGACAACAAGGACGACCACCTCCGGCGGTTGCGCCGCATCGAGGGTCAGGTGCGCGGAATCGCCAAGATGGTCGAGGACGACAAGTACTGCATCGACGTCCTCACCCAGGTGTCGGCGGCAACCAAGGCCTTGCAGTCGATGGCGCTCGGCTTGCTCGACGACCATCTGGGGCACTGCCTGGTCAAGGCCGCGCGGGCCGGTGGTGCGGAGCAGGACGCCAAGCTCAAGGAGGCGTCCGATGCCATCGCCCGTCTTGTTCGCAGCTGACTGACTGCATCTATACGAGCGGAGGGATCCATGAGCACCACCAGCACGTACACCGTCACCGGCATGACCTGCGGTCACTGCGTCTCCTCGGTCACCGAGGAGGTCGCCGAGGTGCCCGGCGTGACCGACGTGCAGGTCGACCTCGCCAGCGGCCGGGTCACCGTCACCGGCGACGCCCCCGTGGACCCGGCGCTCGTGCGCGCAGCGGTCGAGGAGGCCGGCTACCAGCTCGCGCCATGACGTCGTACGCACCACAGCCCGCACACATCTCAGAAGCCGTGAGGGAGAACAGTGAGCTCCAACAGGACCAGCCCGACCGGAACGACGACAGCGGCCCCGTCCGACGACTCGGTTGAGCTGTCCATCACCGGCATGACCTGCGCGTCGTGTGCCAACCGGATCGAGCGCAAGCTCAACAAGCTCGACGGCGTGACGGCCACCGTCAACTACGCCACCGAGAAGGCGAAGGTCAGGTACGGACCGGGCGTCGAGACGGAGCAGCTGCTCGCAGCGGTCGAAGCGGCCGGATACCTGGCAGCGCTACCGGCCGCCCTCGTCACTCCCGCCGGTCCCGAGATCACCGAGGCACCCGACAGCACCCGGCCGCTGCGCGAGCGGTTGCTGGTCAGCCTGGTTCTGTCCGTCCCGGTGGTCGCGATGTCGATGATCCCGGCGCTGCAGTTCGACGCGTGGCAGTGGCTGTCGCTGACCCTCGCGGCCCCCGTCGTCGTCTGGGGGGCCCTGCCGTTCCATCGGGCAGCCTGGACCAACCTGCGGCACGGCGCCGCCACCATGGACACCCTCATCAGCGTCGGTACGTTGGCGGCGTTCGGCTGGTCGCTGTACGCCCTGTTCTTCGGCACCGCCGGGATGATCGGGATGCGGCACCCGTTCGAGCTGGTGGTCAGCCGCAGTGATGGCAGCGGCAACATCTACCTGGAGGCCGCGACCGGCGTCACGACCTTCCTGCTCGCCGGCCGCTACGCAGAGGCGCGCGCGAAGCGGCAGTCGGGCGCAGCGCTGCGGGCGCTGCTCGAGCTCGGGGCGAAGGACGTCGCAGTACTGCGCGGCGGTGTGGAGACCCGCGTGCCGGTCGAGCAGCTCGCGGTCGGCGACCTGTTCGTGGTCAGACCCGGCGAGAAGCTGGCCACCGACGGCACGGTCACCGAAGGCACGTCCGCAGTGGACGCGAGCATGCTCACCGGCGAGTCGGTACCTGTCGAGGTCGGGCCAGGCAGCCCGGTTGTCGGCGCCACCGTCAATGCCGGTGGCCGGCTGGTCGTCCAGGCCACCCGCATCGGTACCGACACCCAGCTGGCCCAGATGGCCCGACTGGTCGAGGACGCCCAGAACGGCAAGGCCGAGGTGCAGCGCCTGGCGGACCGGATCAGTGGAATCTTCGTACCGGTCGTGCTCGTCCTGGCACTGGGCACCCTGCTCGTCTGGCTGGCCATCGGCGGCGGTGCCGGCGCCGCGTTCACCGCTGCCGTGTCAGTCCTGATCATCGCCTGCCCCTGCGCCCTGGGACTGGCGACACCGACCGCGCTGATGGTCGGCACCGGCCGAGGCGCGCAGCTCGGCATTCTCATCAAGGGTCCCGAAGTCCTCGAGTCGACTCGGCGCGTCGATACCGTCGTGCTCGACAAGACCGGCACCGTCACCACCGGGCAGATGAGCCTGGTCGACGTCAGGGCCGCAACCGCTACCGACGCGGTGGAGCTCCTGCGACTCGCCGGCGCCCTGGAGTCGGGCAGCGAGCACCCGATCGCGCGAGCCGTCGCCGCGGGCGCCCTCGAACGCCTCGGCAGCCTGCCGGCCGTGGAGGGGTTCACCAACCTCGAGGGCCTCGGCGTGCAGGGACAGGTCGAGGGCCACGCCGTCCTGATCGGCCGCCCGAGCCTGCTGCAGCAGTGGAGCTCACCGCTGCCGGCCGAGCTCCAGACCGCTGTCGTTGAGGCCCAGCAGGCCGGCCGCACCGCCATCGCGG
>JAYVYM010000265.1:0-3305 GCA_043784245.1 Frankiales bacterium | reverse complement strand
CCGGGCCTGCACCTGCGCAGCCACCGCCGACCCGTGGGGCTGCCTCGCCACGGCAACGCTCGTCGCCGCGACGACCTGCAGCACCAGGACCACCAGCAGCACCCGGACGCGCCGGGACGACGCGACGGTCACGCTTTGATGGTACGGGCGGTCTGTCGTGCTTCGGGGGGCGCCGCCGGGTGACCGCCATGACCCTGGGCAGCCGACAGCCTGGTCACGAGGCTGCCGACTGCGGCCGGCGGTCGCCCGGTATCCCGAGCGGCACCAGCCGGAGCCGGGGCACCAGCCCGCTGTCTGCCAGGACGTCGAGCGCGCGCCGCTCGACGTCGTCAACCTCCAGCGCCGGTCCGTCGGCGCCGAGCAGCACGGTCACGACGCACTCGTCGCACGCCAGGTAACGCACCGCGCACTCGTCGCAGTCGATGAGCACAGCAGCCTCCACAGGTCTGGTGCCGGTCGATCCGGCCCCGCGGACGCTAGACAGGGGGTCCGACATCCGGCGGGCGTGCCAACGCTCAGGACCGGCCCAGCAGCCGGAGCAGGGTCAGCGACGGCACCGCCCTCGCGCCCGCGTCGCGCACCCCGTCGGCGACCTCGCGGTCGCTGGAGACCACCACCAGGGGGCGGCCGCGGGGCTCCTGTCGTACCAGGTGGCGGAGCACTTCGTCGGCCGTCTCCCCCTCGCGGCTGAACAGCAGCCGGACGCCGCGGGGGGCCGGTAGCGCTACAGCGGTGACCCGCTCGGCGCCGTCGAACACGACCGTGACCTCGGCGCCGGTCCGCGCCGTCAGGGCCCCGAGGCCCAGCAGCAGCCGGCCCCGCTGGGCTTCGAGGGCGAGCTCGCCGTAGCCGGTCTTGGTGACGTTGTAGCCGTCGACGAGCAGGTGCACCAGTGGTACGCCGAGCAGCGCGTCGAGCAGCGCGGGGTCGGCGGCGTCCCGGCCCCGCAGCGCCGGGCCGACAGCGGCTCCGGGGGCGTACGTCGCTGCCAGGGCGTCCGCCGGACGGCCCTCGGCGGGGGGCAGGGCCAGCTCCCGGCGCAATCCGGAGGCGGCGCCCAGCAGCGCGTCGAGCAGGACCCGCAGGCGGAGCTCGTCCGCGGCACGGCCGTCGCGGGCGTTCTGCCGGCCGGCTGCGAGCGCGGCCTCGGCCACGGCCAGCCGGGCCGTCGCGGAACGCACCTGCTCGCGGGCGCCGGCCTGCAGCGCGGCGAGCGCCGCGCGCTCCTCCAGCACGGCCTGCTCGGCGGCGCGCTGACCGGCCTCGGCGCGGCCGACCCGGTCACCCAGCTCCCGCACCCGGCGGCGCACAACCAGCACCTCGGCCCGTGCCGCCTCCGCCTCGCCGCGCAGCCGCTCGGCCTCGGCACGTGCCGAGGAGCGCAGCGCCCCGAGCTGTTCGGTGAGCCGGCGTACGACATCGCCCTGGACCGCGCCGGCCACGACGTCGGCGCGGGCCGTGAGCTCGCCGGCGACCTCGACGAGGCGCTCGCGCCAGCCGGGCGTACGCAGGACGTACGCCGCTGCAGCCAGCTCCTCGGGCGCCGCGCCGGCCTGGTCGCCGCCCTCGGCGAGCGCTCCGACGAGCGCCGCACGGGCGACCCGCACCTGCTCAGCCACCCGCTGGCGGAACACCACATCGGACTCGAGCGCCGCAGCGATCGGACCGGCCGCCAACCGGGCGCGCTTGCCCGGGGTGAAGCGCGCAAATGCCCGCAGATTTACTGGTATCTGGTCGGCAGGCAGCGTGCCGAGGCAGGTGGCGGCCCAGCTGACGACCTTGGCCCTGACCGCCGCCGGCAGCAGGACCGGACCACCGTCCGGACCGGCATCGGCCTCGGCCCGGTCAGGGCTCCGCGAGCCGGCGCTGGTCACCGCCTGACGGTAGCCAGTGTGGCGGTGCCGGGCCCGCCGGGAAGGTCAGGATCCCGGTCGGGGCACCACCTCGACCGCATCGACGGCTCCGCACCACCGGCAGGTCACGTGCTCGGCGTCGTCAACCACGACCTCGCGCTCCTCGACGACCTGCCGGCCGGACAGGTCCACGTGCACGTACTCCCTGGCTTGCACCGACCGCAGGACGTCGAAGCGGGTGAGGTTGCCGCACAGCGTGCAGCGCCAGCGGGTGTCGGGGCCGGGCTGCGCGACGGGCACCTGCGCAGGCTAGCGACCGCGTCGGGCTGCCCGGCGCGGTGCGGCCGTCCTGTCGGTGGGCGCCTCTAGCGTCCGCGCCATGCTCGCCAGCGCGCCCCGACCGCCATCTACCGCCAGCCGGCCGCTGGCCGCCGCTGCCCTCAGCCCGGTCGCGGTGCAGGGCACCTTCGACGAGCTCGGCACCGCGCTGCGCGAGACCACCTTCGTCGTCGTCGACCTCGAGACGACCGGTGGGTCCGCGCACTCCTGTGAGATCACCGAGATCGGCGCGGTCAAGGTCCGCGGCGGGGAGGTGCTCGGGGAGTTCCAGACGCTGATCAACCCCCGCGCCGCGATCCCACCCTTCATCGCGGTGCTCACCGGCATCAGCGACGCGATGGTCGCAGGCGCACCCGAGCTCTCGAGCGCGCTTCCGGCGTTCCTGGAGTTCAGCGCGGGCACGGTCCTCGTCGCCCACAATGCCCCCTTCGACCTGGGCTTCCTGCGGGCCGGCTGCGAGCGGCTCGACCTGGCCTGGCCGGCGCCCGACGTCGTCGACACCGCCCGGCTCGCCCGCCGGGTGCTGACCCGTGACGAGGCGCCCAACTGCAAGCTCTCGACGTTGGCGAGGCTGTTCCGGGCAGAGACCGAGCCGTGCCACCGGGCGCTGGCGGACGCCCGCGCCACCGTCGACGTCCTGCACGGCCTGCTCGCCCGAGTGGGCGGGCTCGGGGTGCAGAGCATGGAGGAGCTGCGCGCCTTCTCCACCCAGGTCAGCCCGCAGCAGCGCCGCAAGCGGCACCTGGCCGACGCCCTGCCCGCGCTGCCGGGGGTCTACCTGTTCCGTGACGCGCAGGGCCGGGTGCTGTACGTCGGCAAGAGCGTCGACCTGCGCCGGCGGGTCCGGCAGTACTTCACCGCCTCCGAGATGCGCACCCGGATGGCAGAGATGGTCGGGTGCGCCGAGCAGGTCGACCCGATCGTGTGCAGCACCCCGCTCGAGGCCGAGGTGCGCGAGCTCCGGCTGATCGCCGAGCACCGGCCCAAGTACAACCGGCGCAGCCGGTTCCCCGAGCGGGCGGTCTGGGTCAAGCTCACCGTCGAGGCCTTCCCGCGGCTCTCCCTGGTGCGCAAGGTCTGCGATGACGGGGCGGCTTACCTCGGCCCGTTCGG
>JAYVYM010000264.1:0-10438 GCA_043784245.1 Frankiales bacterium | reverse complement strand
CCGCCGCCGCGCCGTCGCTTCATCGCGGTGACCACGGTGCGCACCTGGTCGTCCACGAGGCTCTGCACCCGGTGCTTGCCGCTCTTGGCCGTGAAGTCGAAGGTCAGCACGCCGCCCCGCGAGACGGTGACGTGCTCACGCCGGATGGTCGCCAGACCGTACGTCTGGTTGGCCTCGGCGTACTGCTCGCTGCCGACGCGGAAGAAGCCGAGGTCGAGCAGTCTGACGGCGCACGCCAGCACCCGACGCCGCGTCAGGGCGCGATCCGCCAGCTGCTCGGCGATCCGCTCCCTGGCCACCGGCAAGGCCTGGGCGAAGTCCAGGATGCGTTCGTGCTTGACAAGATCGCGCTGGACGCGCCACAGGTCGTGGTAGCGGTACTGGCGACGACCGCGAGCGTCGACCCCGGTGGCCTGGATATGACCGTGTGCGATCGGGCAGATCCAGACGTCATCCCATGCCGGGGGCAGCACGAGGGCGTCCACCCGGGCCAACGTGTCCGGGTCGGTCACGGGCCGGCCGGCCGCGTCGACGTAGCGGAAGGCCTGTCCTGCCCGGACGCGGCCCAGTCCTGCGGAGGCGCAGTTGACACGCTTGAGCCTGGGCACCCCGACCATGTACCCGGTCGCCATCGCCACGACTCGCCCGAGTTGGGCTTACCCGTCTGTCTCCAGGTGCATGGCGCTCTCCTCGGCGCTGTACCCACCGAGGTCGGTGCCGCGGTCGCCGGCCACCAGGTCCGCTTCGGTGTCGGGACGACCACCTTCATCGGGTTCGACGAGCCGTCCGACGCCTTGGCCGGCACGCTCGTCGAAGGGGGTGTCGGTGCCTGGGGACTCGTCCGCGTCACGGTCGGCGGCGACGAGCACCTCCGGTTGCTCACGGGCAAGCCGCCCGTCCAGCGCCTCGCCGTCATGCTCCTCGGCCGCGGTCGTGCCGAAGTCGTCCACGGCGAGCGCGGTGTCGTGCGGCGGCTCCGCGCCGTATGCCGAGCCGTCGTCACCGCTGGCATCCTGGCCCGGGCTGGCCTCTCCGGGGTCCGGGATTCCCTCGGCCTCGAACTCGGACGGGCGCTCGGGGATGCGGGCAGTCATGTGAGTCCTCTCGTGACAGGGTTGACCGAGCTAAACGACGTCCGGCGCTGACCCGCTCGCCGAGGCGCCGGGGACCGGTCCGCTCGACACCGGGTGCCCACCGAGGTCGACCACGACGTCGTTGCTCCGAGTCGTCGCCGGCGAGGGGGCGACCTTGTCGCCGACAGCCTCGACCTTGTCGTTGACGGTTGCCTTGGCCCGGTCGGCTGCGGCCGCGGCGGTAGAGCCCACGCTGCTGGTGAGGTCCTGCACGGCCGGGCGACCCATCAGTTCGCGCACCTTGCCCTCGATCTGTCGGTAGCGCTCCTTGCCGGCCTTCGCGCCGAGCACGTAGCCGGCGCCGAGGCCGACGGCGAGAGTGAGTTTGCGGATCACGGTGTGCTCCTTGGGGGGGTCGTGGCGGTCGCTCCTAGACCGTCCCTACCCCTTGCCGGGGCTCCCTCACCTGCTCCGGTCTGAGCGCGGCCGTGCGCTAGTCTGACGGCCCGCCGGGTGACCGGCGCCCTTCCCGCGTAGCTCAATTGGCAGAGCATGCGACTGTTAATCGCAGGGTTCCTGGTTCGAGTCCAGGCGCGGGAGCCCCTCTGACCTGCAGATCCAGAAGCGAGACGGGCGCGGGCATCCTGGTGGCAGAGCTACCGGGCGGGCACAGTGGCTCGCTGTGAGCAAACTGATCGGTCAAGCCAGCCTCCGCTCCTGCCCACGCCGACCAGGCGGCCGGCCCGGATACCACACTGCCTTCGGGCGCCGGGTTGTCGATCGCCGGCTGGGTGGCGATCATGCAGGGCGATGGCAACTTCGTCATCTATGCCAATGGGGTGGCGCAGTACAGCACCGGCACGTTCGTCGCCGGCAGCCGCGCAGGTCATGCAGGCCGATGGCAACTTCGTCATCTACACGCCGAACAACGTGCCAGGCTTCAACACCAGGACTTTCGCCGCCAACAGCACTCTGGTCATGCAGTCAGACGGCAACCTGGTCATCTACTCACCCACCCGGGCGGTGTGGAGCCGGACCACCGGGCGCAGACCCCGCCACTGATGCCTCCTCCCACGACGGGCCTCGCTGACCCCAGGCTCAATCGGTAGGGCCATCCCACCGAGTCGGTGGCGCGCCGTCGATCTGTCGTACGAACTCCAGCAGGTACCAGGCACGGAAGCGGCGCTGGTCCGGCGGCGACACGAGCGTCATCAGCTCGTCCCCGCCGGCACAGCGCTCATCGGCCGCGTCGAGCAGCTTGAGCAGCCGCCGGCAGGCCGGGGCCGCTGCGGCCGGCACCTGGTAGCTGAAGTCGCGTACCCGGTCGCCGGCCTCCAGGGCCGCCTCGAACTCCGCCTCCTGGATACCGCTCGCTCCGGCGTAGCGGGCGCGCAGCTCGCTCATCAGCCGGAGCAGATCGGGTGATATCCGCCGCGTCGATGTCCCCGTGCTCGCACCGAGCTGCAGCAGCGTGAAATCGCGCATCAACTCTGCGGTGTGTTGAGCGGAGCGGTCCCACAACCGCACGGGTGCGCCGACAACGTGCACCGTGAACAGCTCCTCGGAGCTTGGCTCCGCGGGCGGGTCGGGGATGGTGACCACGACCTCGAGTCGGCCATCTGCAAACAACCCGTCGTCGGGCGTCTTGGTCACCAGGCGCCCTCGAGGTCCACGCCGAACAACATCCGCGCCTCGGTAGCGGCAGTCTCCCGCTCACGGCCACCCGTCTGCTTGCTCACCGTGAACCAGACCGATTTACCACCCGGACGGACGGCATCGCTGCTGTCGGTGCCGGAGGTCACGCTCAGGATCCGCAGCAGTCGCAGGCCGCGGCCGGTGGAGCTGACGTGGTCGATGCGACGCTGGTGCGGCAGTGCCGGACTGCCGTCCGTCACGCTGACGCGCACCTGGCAATTCGCGTCGGTGATACCGAGCAGGATGTCCGTCCCCGCGTGCAGCACGGCGTTGGTGACCAGCTCCGAGACCAGTGTGCGGACCGACTCCTGGGCCTCCCTGTCCGCACCCAGCAGCTCCACCGTCCGCACCGCATAGCGCCGGGCCTCGGCGACGACCTGCGCGGAGGGCGAGAGGCGAAGGCACTCGATCTTGCGCCGATTCGCGGTCATCGGTGCGTCTGACACCGCGGCCCCGCCTCCCCGTCTTCCGGAACTCCCGGCCGGCTACGCCCGGCCGCATCCTGATGTTGGGTGGCGAATGTTACAGCGGGGGCTGGTGCCAGCTGTGGCGGGGTGGGATCAGCCAGGCCTTAGGCGGGCAGGATGCGTACATGCGGTTACACCTGGAGCACGAGCGCGTCCTCACGTTCAACGACGGGTCCCCCGTACGTCACGCGTCAGCGCTCGCTCCACTGGGCTCGGGCTGGCTGGTCGTCCAGGACGACGCTACCTCCGCAGCCTGGCTCGTGGATGGTCGTGTCCAGCTGCTGCAGGTGCTGCCCGGCATGGACAGGCCAGCCGACGGCGCCTCCGCGCAGATCGGGGCGGCCTGCGGATTGCCCCTGGGAGATGGACCGGGAGCGCTGCTGCTCGGCTCCGGTTCCTCCTCCGGACAGCGGCGGGGCGGGCTGGTCCACACCGGCGCCGAGCCGGCTGTCGAGGTGGGCGAGCTCGGCGGTCTCTACGACGCCGTCGCACGGGCGCTCGAACTTCCCGAGGCCACGCTCGACCTGCAGGGCATCGCCCGCAACGGGGGGGTCCTGCGCTGGTTCCAACGCGGCATCGGGGCGCAGCTGCCCAACAGCAGCGTGGACGTCGACATGGCCGGGCTGGTCGAGGCGCTGCGCGGGCGCGGGAACCCGGCCGATGTCGAGCTGCGGTCTGTCCGCCGCTACGACCTCGGCGAGGTCGGCGGGGTGGCGCTGGGTGCGACCGACGCGGTGGCGCTGCCCGGCGGACGCGTGCTACTCAGTGCGGTGGCAGAGGTGACCCCGAACGCTCAGCATGGCGGCCCGCTCGCCGGCGCCGTCCTCGCGCTGCTCGACGGCGACAGCGTGATCGACGTTGCCGAGCTGCCGCGCGTCAGCGGTGCCGTCCGCAAGCTGGAGGGGCTGGGCGTCCTCGAGCTGCTTCCCGACGGTGCACGCCTGCTCGCGATCGTTGACGCCGTCGATCCGCTGGCAGCCTCGCTCGCGTTGACTCTGCGCGCCTGCTGGGACCGTGCGTCGTCCTGATCATCGGTACCTGGTTCCGGGCGGCCGGCCGACCGGCAGATGAGCGGCAAAGGTCCGGCCGAACGCAGCGCATCGCTGGGCCGATCGACGGCTCTTGCCCCCGCACCGGCCTGCCGACGATGTAGAGGTGGCTTGGACCGTGCCCATCAGCACCCGCGCCGAGGCGCGCGCCGCCTCGCTGCGGCGGTTGCACGGCCTCGTCCAGCCGGTCGACCTCGACCTCGACCGCACCCTCGCCACGGTGTGTCGCGGCGTCGTCGAGGGACTGGGCTTTCGGGTGGCGGTCGTCAACCTCACGCTCGCGGACGGCGACCTCGAGGTGGTGGCCTGCGAGGGCGATGCCGACGCGCAGGCGGCCCTGTTCGGGCAGCGGGGCCGGCGCGTCGACTGGGACCAGTGGATGGATCGGTGCACCGCCGTCGGCGACCTGCTGGTCGACTACCCCCTCGTCGACACCGACGACGATGTGCCGACCTGGATCTCCGACGAGCCCGTCCTGGACGTGGAGGGGGCTTGGGACCGACAGGACGCCCTGCTCGCACCGCTGCGCACCCCGCGTTCGGGCCTGCTCGGCGTGCTCAGCGTCGACCTGCCGGTCGACGGGCTGCGACCGGGGCCCGACCAGCTCGAGCTCCTGGAGATGTACGCAGCCCAGGCCAGCATCGCGGTGGAGAACGCGCAGCTGCACAGCAGTCTGAAGGCCCGCGACCGTGACCGGGATCGGATGCTCGGCCGGCTGTCGGCGGTGGTCGACAGCGCCCCGGTGGGCATCGTCGAACTCGACCTGGCAGGCCGGGTCCAGCTGTGGAACGCCGCCGCCGAGCGGATCTTCGGCTGGACAGCGCAGGAGGTGACGGGCGGACGCCACCCCCTGGCGAGCGAGCAGTCGGTGACGGCGCAGCTGCGCGAGCTCCGCGACGGCGCACCGGTGAGGCGCCTCGAGGTGTCGCGTACCAGGAGGGACGGCACGACCGTCGACGTCGAGATGACCTCCTGCGCTCTGCGGGACAGCAGTGGTCAGGTCTATGGCTACCTCGGGGTGTACGTCGATGTCACCGAACGACTGCTGCTCGAGCAGGAGCTGCGGACCGCGGCGTTCACCGATCCCCTGACCGGCCTGGCGAACCGGGCCCGCTTCACCGCGACCCTGGCCGCGAGCGGCGGGGGCGCCAGCGTCGTGCTGCTCGATCTCGACGGCTTCAAGACAGTCAACGACACGCTCGGCCACCCCGCTGGGGACCGGGTTCTCGTCGAGGTCGCGCGCCGGCTGCGGGTGGTCTGCCGCGATGACGACCTGGTGGCCCGTCTTGGCGGTGACGAGTTCGTCGTGCTGCTCGCCCGGCCGCATCGGGCGCCCGATGCGGAGGCGTCCGCGGAGGCCTTGTCGCGGCGCCTCGTCGAGGTACTGGCCGAGCCCTTCGAGGTGGGCGGCCACGTGGTCGCCCTCGGCGCAAGCGTGGGGCTCGCCCACGCCGAGGAGCTGGCGGGTGGCGAAGCGGCCGGCGACGCCCTGCTGCGCGACGCAGACGTGGCGATGTACGCCGCGAAGGCCGCCGGTAAGGGCCGAGCCCGGGTCTTTGAGCCCGAGCTGCGTGAGGGGGTGGTCGAACGGGCCGACCTCGCGCAGGACCTGCGCCTCGCGCTCGCCCGAGACGAGCTGTTCCTGCGTTGGCACCCGATCACCGAGGTGCGCTCCGGTCGGGTCGTCGGGCTGGAGGCACTCGTGCGTTGGCAGCACCCGCAGCGCGGCGAGCTGCTGCCGGGAGCGTTCCTGCCGCTGGCCGAGGAGATCGGGCTGATGGTGCCGATCGGTGAGCGGGTCCTCGCACAGGCCTGTTCTGCGCTGCGTGGTTGGCAACAGCTGCCCGGTCACGGGCGGCTGAGCGGGTCGGTCAACATCTCGGCCACCCAGCTGCACGCCCCGGGCCTGGTCGACGGCGTACACACGATGCTGCTGAGTACCGGTATCGCGCCGGCCACGCTGGTGCTCGAGGTTCCCGAGGCTGTCCTGCTGCGCGACGGCGAGCCGGCCGTGGCGGTGCTACAGCGTCTGCATGAGCTCGGGGTGCGGCTGGCCGTCGATGACTTCGGCGCCGGCTACTCCTCGTTGTCCTACCCGGGACGGCTGCCCGTCGATGTCGTCAAGCTCGACCGCTCGCTCATCGCGCATGCCGACACCGACGCGGACCCTGCGATGCTCGGTGTCGTCGTGGCATGGGCCCGCCGGCTCGGCCTGCCCGTGCTGGTGAAGGGGGTCGAGACGGCCGGCCAGTGGGCTGCGCTGCAGCGCCTCGGCTGTCGGCTGGCACAGGGCTTCCTGTTCGCCGAGCCGCTGCGCACCGGGCAGGTGCCGGCGCTGCTCGCGGTGGGCTACCCGGCAAGCGCCGTGCCCCGCACGCCGACCGGCTGACCCAGCCATCTGGCGAGCCAGGCCGGAGGTCCGCTCAGGCGACCCGGCGGGCGCCGACGAAGTTGCCGTACATGCCGACAGGGTCGATGCGCACGACTGACTGGCTGTTGGGGCTGTCGTACACCATGCCGTTGCCCCAGTAGATGCCCACGTGTCCCGGCCCGCTGTAGGAGAAGACCAGGTCACCCGGGATCAGCGCGCCGCTGCTGATGGGGATTCCGTAGCCGAACTGCGCTGCCGCGTTGTGCGGCAGGCCGACACCGGCGGCGGCGTACGCAGCCATGATCAGGCCCGAGCAGTCGAAGGCGTTGGGTCCTGCGGCTCCGTAGACGTAGGGCTTGCCGAGTTGTGCCCGGGCGTAGGCGACCGCGCTGGAGCTGGCCAGCCGCGAGACGCCACCGGCGGTGTAGGTGGTCCACACGGCGGTCCCGCCGGCATAGGCAACGACGTTGCCATCGCCCTGCGTCACCAGCGTCGTGGCGCCACGGCCCGCCGAGCCGGTGTTCCAGACCGGCGCCCAGCCCGGGGTGTAGAGCACCAGATTGCCGTCGGTCTGGTTGATCAGCCTGGTGCCGCCCCGGCCCCCGGTGCCGGCTGTCCACAGCGCGCGGCCGGCGCCGTACTCCACGACGTTGCCGTCGGTCTGCAGGCAGAGCTGGTAGGCCCCGCCGGGGCTGATCAGGCACTGGCCGGCGACCAGGCCGGCGCCGGGGCCCAGCGATGAGCCGAGGTAGGACACAGCGGCGGCCGGCGTGACCTGCACCGCCTGCGTCAGAGCGGTGAACGTGCTGGTGGCGATCGCGGCTGCCATCACGCTGGTGCCGAGCTTGCGGAGCTTGTGCACTGGTCCTCCAGGGATGCCAGCGCGCAACCCGGGCGCGCTTTGCCGGGCAACCTAGGCCCAGCACGGGCTGCAACGCGACGCGGACCCTGATCACATCGGTATTACGGGCCGATCCCGGACCGGTATCTCATGTGTTCTTTGTCACACTGCTGGCATTCTGATCATGCTAGGAAGTGGACCCGTCTTGTGCCTGTCGTGCCTGCTTGGAGGCATTAATTGCAAGATCAGCCGCACGGTCGACGTGGACCCTCGAGCTGCTCCTCCCGACTTTTTTGTAGACCTCCTGCTTCGGGTGGGCATCGACAAGACTCCCGGCTGACGTGTCGAGCCGCCGTGCGGGTCGGACGACGAGGCCCCGGGCTGGCTCGAGCCCTCGCTGCGGGCGGGCACGCGCAGGTGCCCTGGACATCGATGTCCGGGGCACCTGCGACCGTGCGGCCCTAGATCACGGGCCGGTGGTGAACGTCCACACGGTCCGGGCGATCGGGGCACCCCCCGAGTCTGTGAGGGGGGTGACCGCGGTGCCGACGACGACGACCCGGAACTGGATGCCGGCCGGCAGCGTGACGTTCGGGTTCAGCACGGCGATCCCGGTGACCGGGTTGTAGCTCACGACCGCGCCGAAGAAGTTCCCGTTCGAGACCCGCTGCAGACGGACCGTCGTGCTGGTGACGCCGGTCACCGGCTCACTGAAGGTCATGGAGATGTTGCCTGCCCGGGGCACCCCGACCGCGTTGGCGGCGGGGGTGAGCGCCGCGACTGTCGGCGGTGGGTTGACCGCTCCCGTCGTGAAGCTCCATGTCATCGGCGCGAGCGACTGCCCGGTCCCGTCGACGATGCTGGGAAGCAGCCTGGCCGTGTACGTCGTGTTGCCTGCCAGGGTGGCGTTCGGGTTCAACGTCGCCACCCGGTTGACGGCGTCGTACCTGACCACCCGGCTCACGATCGTCCCGGCGGCGCTGGTGCCCAGGCGCAGCGTGAACTGTGCGCCGGTGACGCCGGTGACGTTCGAGCTGAACGTCGCCGTGATGTTGCCGACCGGGTCTACGCCGGTCGCGTTCAATCCCGGACTGAACAAGGTGACCGTGGGTGCGGCGGGAAGGGTCGGTGTGACGCTGTTCGACGGGGCAGACAGCGGCCCCGCACCGAAGTCGTTCACCGCGCGCACCTGGAAGGTGTACGCGGCGCCGTTGGTCAGGCCGGCGACGGGTGCGCTGGTCGCTGCGATCGAAGCGGTGACGGGCGCAGGCACGAGAGCTCCTGCGGTCGTCGATCCACTGACGATCTCGTACCGCAGCAGCGCGAGGCTGCCCGCGGGCTGGGCCAGAGCGGTCCAGCTCACGGTGGCCGAGGAGTTGCCCGCCACGGCAGTGGGCGTGGCCATCGCGGCCGGGACCGCAAGGGTCACGGTCTGGTCGGCGAACTGCAGCTTCTCGACGTTGCGCACCGTGTCGGTGCCGTCGGTGGCCGCGCCCCGGGCGTGGCTGACGGTCAGGCCGTCGGCTGTCGTGACGACGTCGTAGTCGGCTCGGGCACCGGAGAACAGCGCCGTGTCGATGCCGGTGTCGCCCGCGGGCGTGAGTACCTCGCGCACCGCGACGATGTTCCCGGGGTTGACCTTGCCCGCAAAGACGTCCTGCTGGAGCGTCGGACCGGTGAGGTTGCCGGCGCCGTCACGCAGGTACTGGCTGGTCATCGCGCTCTGCCCCGGGCCCTCGATGGAGGCGGAGCCGATCTCGTTCGCCGGGTTGTTGGCGTCCCGGACGCTGAGCCGGACGCTGAGGTAGCGGTCGCCGTCGATGATGTCGTTGCCGCCGCGACCTTCGATCAGGTCGCTGCCGGCGCCACCGAGCAGGATGTTGCCGGCGCCCCACACATTCGGGCCGGTGAGGATCGGGCAGTCCTTGGATGCCGACTGTGCGACCACGGTGGTCAGCGGGACGTCCAGGCGCGGCACCAGGGCGTCGAGGCCGGCGATCCGGTCCAGACCTGCCTGGTCGAGCACGTCGCACCCGATGAAGCCGGCGCCTCCCACAGCGGCGGGGACGATGGCGTCGCCGCGCAGGGTGTCGTTGAACTTCCACCCGGACAGCGCCTCGGTCTCGTTGAACTTGTCGCGGACACCGACCTGCAGGACGCCCAGCGGTGGGATCGGGAGTGCGAGGTCCATGTCCTGTGCCTGCGGCTCGCCCTGGCCGATTTCCCAGTCGAAGCCCGACCCGCCGGCCACCTTCTCGATGCCGGAGCCGCCGACGCCGATGTCGTCGCCGCCCTCCATGTCGTAGTCGTCGTCGCCGCCCTGGCCGATCAGGATGTCGGAGCCAGGCAGCTGCGAGTCGTCCAGGAAGAACAGGTTGCCGCTGTCGCCCTGCATGAGGTCGGGCTGGTCGCCGCCCTCTTCCCAGTCGTTGCCGCTGTCACCGAATGCGGCGTCCAGGCTCTGGCCGAGGTAGATGAAGTCGTCACCGGCGCCGCCGAAGGTCTCGTTGGCATTGGCGCCACCGTTGGTGAAGTCCTTGCCCTCGCCGGCCATGATGATGTCAAGGCCCGGACCGGCGTCGATCGCGTCGTTGCCCGGTCCGCCCTTCGGGACGTCGTCGCCGGCGAGGTCGGTGATGATGTCGTCACCTTCGCCGCCGAGTGCCACGTCGGCCCCGCCGCCGCCCTCGATGACGTCGTTGCCGAGGCCACCCCAGAAGGTGTCGTTGTCGTTGCCGCCACGGATGCGGTCGACGCCGGGCGTGCCGTTGTAGACGCTCTGACCGTTGATCCCGGGCGGGTCGACGCTGTTGACAGCGCGGTACTGGATGGTGCCGTCCGGCTGGCGCAGGAGCAGCAGGTTCTCCTTGCACGCCGTCGACGGGTCGTCGACGACCGTGTTGCCGAAGGTGGTGAAGCCGTCGGGGGTCCCGTGCAGGTTG
>JAYVYM010000263.1:0-2532 GCA_043784245.1 Frankiales bacterium | reverse complement strand
TTTGCACACAATGTCTCCGAGTGGGGGCGGCGGCGGGTGCTCAGCCGGGCCTGTGACCTACGCCCGGGTCGCGTTCGCATGGCCGGCCGGTGGGCAGTGGTAACGACATGACGATGCTGCGCGTATGGGCCCCCGGCAAGGACACCGTCGAGGCCGTGGTGTCGGGCGAGCAGCACGCGATGCACGGCGCGGGCAACGGGTGGTGGCAGGTGGACGTGGCCGATCTCGGCGCCGGCACCGACTACGCGTTCCGGCTGGACGGTGGCGACCCGCGGCCGGACCCGCGTAGTGCCTGGCAACCGAACGGCGTGCACGCGGCCAGCCGGGTCGTCGACCACGGTGCGTTCGCGTGGACCGACCAGGGCTGGCGGGGCCTGCCGCTGGCCGGCGCGGTCCTCTACGAGCTGCACATCGGCACCTTCACCCCCGAGGGCACCTTCGACGCGGCGGCCGGGAAGCTGGACCACCTGCGGGACCTCGGCGTCGACGCGGTCGAGCTGCTGCCGGTCAACGCCTTCGACGGTCGGTGGGGCTGGGGCTACGACGGGGTCGCGTGGTTCGCGGTGCACGAGCCGTACGGCGGCCCCGAGGGCCTGAAGCGGTTCGTCGACGCCTGTCACGCGAGAGGCCTCGGCGTCGTCATGGACGCGGTCTACAACCACCTCGGGCCGGCTGGCAACTACCTGCCGGAGTTCGGGCCGTACCTCACCGAGGCCCACCACACGCCGTGGGGGCCGGCTGTCAACCTCGACATGCCCGGCTCGGACGAGGTACGCCGCTACGTGATCGACAGCGCGCTGGCCTGGCTGCGGGACTACCACGTCGACGGGCTGCGCCTGGACGCCGTGCACGCGCTGGTCGATGAGCGGGCAACGCACCTGCTGGAGGAGCTTGCGGTCGAGGTACAGGCGCTCGGCGCGCAGCAGAAGCGGCCGCTGTGGCTCGTCGCGGAGAGCGACCTCAACGACGCGCGGCTGGTCAGCTCGCGGGACGGCGGCGGATACGGCCTTGACGGCCAGTGGGCCGACGACGTGCACCACTCGCTGCACGCCCTGCTCACCGGCGAGCGAGCTGGCTACTACAGCGACTTCGGCAGCCTGCCCACCCTGGCCAAGGCGCTGACCGGGGCGTTCGTGCACGACGGCTCGTGGTCCAGCTTCCGGGCCCGGCGACACGGTCGGCCGGTACCGGCGACGGTGCCGGGCGGCCGCTTCGTCGCCTACCTGCAGGACCACGACCAGGTGGGAAACCGCGCGACCGGCGACCGGCTCTCCGCGACACTGTCCGACGGCCTGCTCAAGGCCGGAGCGGCCTTGCTGCTCACCTCGGCGTTCACGCCGATGCTGTGGATGGGCGAGGAGTGGGGCGCCCGGACGCCGTGGCCGTTCTTCACCGACCACGATGCCGAGCTCGGGGCGGCCGTCAGCCGCGGCCGTAAGGCGGAGTTCGCCCTGCACGGCTGGGACAGCGACGAGATCCCCGACCCGCAGGCGGAGTCGACCTTTCTGGCCTCCAAGCTTGACTGGTCGGAGCGCGACGGTGAGCGCGAGCAGGCGCTGCTGGCCTGGACCCACGAGCTGCTCGCACTGCGCCGGGCGCGCCCGGAGCTGACGGACGGCCGGCGCGACCGCGTGCGGGTGTCCTACGACGAGGACGAGCGCTGGGTCGTCGTACGGCGTGGTGCGGTCGTCGTGGTCGTCAACCTGGGCCTCGAGCGTCGGCGGATACCCGTTCCAGGCACCCCCCAGGCGGTGCTGCTGGCCAGCTCGCGCGGCTTCGTGTTCGGTGACGGCTCGGTCGAGACCGACGGCGAGTCGGCCGTACTTCTCGAACTCGCGAGCCGATAGCGGCTGATCAGCCGAGCCCGCGCCGGGGCAGGCTGCGGGCAAGGCCGTGCTGTTGGACTCGGAGATCGACCTGTTGCGCGGGCTTCTGCCCCGGGGCGACGAACAACCTGAGCAGATCGAGGCCCGCGGCGGGCAGGTGAACGGGCTGTGCGGTGCGGCTAGCTCTCCACGATGTCGGCGAGGGCGTCGAGGGCCGCCGCGAGGCTGTGCTCGACGTCCGGCGGCTCGTCGGCGAAGAACGACAGATGTACGACGACCTCGCTGCCCCCGGTGCGGTCCTCGACCTGCAGCCAGCCCGCGTACGTGCCACCTTCGCCGCCGCGCGACGGGGCGCCCCACTCCACCCTGAGCTGGTCGGCAGACGGCCGCCAGAACCCGTCGTCGGCGTAACCGTCGCCCTCGACGTGGACATCGGTGTCGCTGCCGGGCGCCGCCGGGCGGGCGGACTGCACGGTCGGCAGCCAGTCGGGCAGCCGGCGCAGGTCGGACACGACCGCGAACACGTCGGCGGTGCTGGCCTGCACGACGCGGGAAACCTGGTGCTCAGTCATGACCGGCCCCTTCCCCGTGTGCCGACCGCCACCCCCGGGCACCTGCCCGGCATGCGCATCGTCGTCACGGGCGCGACCGGCAACGTCGGCTCGCAGCTTCTGCCTCGGTTGTTGTCCACCCCTGCCGTCAGTTC
>JAYVYM010000262.1:0-8228 GCA_043784245.1 Frankiales bacterium | reverse complement strand
TCCACCAGGCCTTGCCCTCGGCCAGCAGGCTGTCCCAGAGCCCCCCGACGGTCGAGGTCATCCAGTCGAAGCCGCCGTAGGTCCGGTAGCTCTCCAATGGGTACGGCGCGAAGCTGCTCGAGCTGGGGGAGTTGTCGTAGAAGCCGCGGCCGGAGCCGGCGCCGTATGCCGCGGGCAGGCCCGCCGCCTGATGGCCGGGCGCGCCCTCCATCCCGATCGCGATGCGCGGCTCGGCGTCGCGCCAGCCTCGGATCTCGTGGGGGGAGTCCAGGCCTTTGCGCGCCGGGTGGTTGGCGAGCATCAGGGCGTCGCGGACAGCCTTGCTGCTGACGGCGCCGGCCAGGTAGTGCAGGCCGGACTGCGCGAGCGCCTCGTTCTCCGGCGAACTGACGCTGCGGGTGCCGGTCGCGCCCGGGCCGGCGCCGTCGTAGTCGACCTCGAACTGCTTGAGGACGCTGACCTCGTTGGGGCCGGGGTGTACGAACACCGTGCCGTGCTCGGCGGCCGGGATGTTCCACTCCAGCCCCTGGAAGATCAGGGTGTCCTTGATCTTGTTGCGGGCCTCGACGATCTTCGGGTTGACCAGCTCCACGCCGATCCTGGCGTGCTGATCGCTGCCGTGGTCGGTGATGACTATCCAGTCCAGGCCGTACGCGTTGGCATGCTGCACATGGTCGATGACGCGGTACTGGCCGTCCGGTGAGAACTGGGTGTGCATGTGATGGTCGCCGGCGAGCCAGCGGTAACCGCCCTCCGGCACGACCGCGCTGCGGGGGGCCGGTGCGGCCGTCTCGGCGGCCGCGGCGGGGGCGGCTGGGCCGAGCACGCTCGCGGCGGCAGCGCCCGCGCCGAGAAGCCCGGCGCGCTGCAGGAACTTCCGTCGCCCGAGCTCGCCCGGGGGCAGGGCGGCGTCAGGCACGGCGCTGTCGAGCGCCGCTGGCACGTCCGACTCGCTGTCGCGGTGGCTGTGGTGATCGTCCGGATGGTCGTGGCTCATCAGAGGTCCTCCAAGGTCCGGGGACCGACCTTGGCTTCACCGGGTCAGCGGCTCTGGTGCAGCGCGACAACGCCGGATGAACAGTGTGTGAAGCCCCGCGCAGCCCTGTACCGGGCGGCGCAGCCGCTACGCCCGGTGCAAGGCCTGTTCGGGCAGCTCGATGGGCTCTTCGTCGACCAGTGAGACCAGCGGCGGCGCGACGAACTTGTAGCCGACGTGCCGGACGGTGCCGATCAGCTGCTCGTGCTCGGTGCCGAGTTTGGCGCGCAACCGTCGGACGTGGACGTCGACGGTGCGGGTGCCCCCGTAGTAGTCGTAGCCCCACACCTCCTGAAGCAGCTGCGCACGGGTGAAGACCCGGCCGGGGTGCTGCGCGAGGTGCTTGAGCAGCTCGAATTCTTTGAAGGTGAGGTCGAGCGGCCGACCGCGCAGCCGACAGGTGTAGGTGCCCTCGTCGATGGTGAGCTCGCCCGCCCGGACGACCTTGGGGTCGCCATGGACCCCTGCGGCCGCGGCGAGCCGGCCGACCGCCAGGCGCAGCCGGGCATCGACTTCGGCCGGCCCGGCCGTGTTGAGCAGGACGTCGTCGATGCCCCACTCGGCCGACAGCGCTGCCAGGCCGCCCTCGGTGAGCACCGCGAGCAGCGGCGAGCCCGGCCCCGTGGTGCGCAGCAGCCGGCACAGCGCCTTGGCCGCCAGCAGGTCGCGCCGGGCGTCGACGAGCACCGCATCGACCGGCGCGGTGTCGATCAGGGCGGCGACCTCCAGCGGCGCCACCCGCACCGCATGCCCCAGCAGACCCAGCGCCGGCAGGACCTCCGCGTAGTCGCGGGTAGCGGTGAGGAGCAGGAGCTCGGCCATGGTCTTCTCCGGGGTCAAGGTGCTGGAGTCCATCGGTGCTGGAGTCCGTGCGGAGGGCGCCATTGCCCGGGCGAACAGTACCCGAGTCGCAGACGCGAACCGCACAGGGGCGTGCCCCGCGTGTGACCCTTCGGGCGGGCAGGAAGAGGTGCGCGGTGAGTGGGACTCGCCCCGTGGGGCTGCGAACCAGCGACGGGGAGATCCTGTACGCCGAGGTCTGGCCCGGCGTGGGGCCGGACTGGATTGTGCTGGCGCACGGCTTCTCCGGCTCGACGGCCGTCCCCGCGCTGCGCCGGATCGCCGACCGGCTCGCGGCCCATGCCAGCGTCCTGGCGTACGACGCCCGCGGCCACGGCCGGTCGACGGGCCGCAGCACGCTCGGCGACCGGGAGGTGCTTGATGTGGATGCCGCCGTCGCCGCCGCGCGGGCGGCGGGCGCCCGCCGGGTGGCCACCGTCGGCTTCTCGATGGGCGCCGCGGCCGTGGTGCGGCACGCGGCGCGGGTCGAGGGCTACCTCCTGGCCGAGCGGCCCGACGCGGTCGTCGTCGTGAGCGGGACCGGGCCCTGGTCGACCCGCTCGACTGCGAGCCGGTCGATGCGCCGGCTGCACCTGCTGGTCGAGACCCGGCTCGGGCGGCTGGTCACCCGTGCCTTTCTGCGTACCCGCGTCGACCCGCACGGCTGGGCGGTCGTTCCGGAGCCGCCGGCCGACTGCGTGGCGCGGGTGGGCGTACCGCTGCTGCTCGTGCACGGCGACCGGGACGGCTACCTCGGCCTGGAGCACCCCCGGGTGCTCGCCGAGCGGTCGGGTGCGCCGCTGTGGGTGGAGCAGGGGTTCGGGCACGCCGAGATCGCGATCCCGGAGCAGCTGGTGGACCGGATAGGGGCGTACGTCGCGCAGATGCTGGACAGCTGACCGGTCGGTGCGGTCGTTGCCCTGCCGGCGGGTCCGCGGGTGATCCAGGTCCGTCAGGTGCCGCCCTGGCGACGCCGGGCTTGCCTGGATCACGCCCTGGAGCTGGCGCCACGGTCGACGCGCCGCTTCAGGCGGTCGGTCTGCGCGAGGATGGCCGCATGAGCACCCTGCGCTACTGGGCAGCGGCCCGCGCGGCCGCCGGCACCCCGGCCGACGAGGTCGACGCCGCGACCCTGCACGACGCACTCGCGCAGGCCGTCGCCCGACATGGCGGCGGCCTGGAGAAGGTGCTGGCGGTTTGCTCCTACGTCGTCGACGGCGACCCGGTCGGGTCCAGGGCGCACGCCGACCTGCGGCTCCCACCGGGGGCGCTGGTCGACGTGCTGCCGCCGTTCGCCGGCGGGTGATCGTGCCGCGGCACGATCCCGTCATGACGCAGCCGGCTAGCGCGCCGCCCCCCGACTCCGGACTGCTGCTGGCGGGGCTGGCCGGCGTGGCCGGCACGGCGCTTGCGCTGCTGGCCCTGTCGGGGCCGGGCCTGCTGTTCGCCGGCGTCCTGGTCATGCAGCTTGTCCTGGTGCCCGGCGTGCTCACGGTGCTCAACGCACCCGCCGGTCGCGGGGCCTTGCTCGTGGCCACGGCTGCTGCGGTGGCGGCGGGAGTGGTCGTGCTCAGCGAGAAAGGCGGCGTCGACGGGCTCGCGGGGCTCGTCGCACTGGGTCTGGTGGCCGCGCTGCTCCAGCAGCTGGCCCGACGCGGGCGGGACCGGGTGACCGAAGGGCTCGCCGACACGCTGCTCGTGGTGGTGCTCGTCGGCGCCGCGTCCTGCCTCGTCGCGCTGCGGGCCGACCCGCGGCCCGGGGCGGGCGCCGTCACGGTCGGCGCCATCACCGCTGCGGGGGCCGGCTTGCTCGTCGGCCGGCTCGGCGACCGGCTGATGCCGACCCCGCTGCTGCTTGCGCGGTCCTCGCGCGGGCTCGCGGGCCTGCTCCTCGGGCTGGCCGCCGGAGCCGGGGCAGGCGCCCTGGCCGGCGCGGGCGGCTCGACCGGCGGCTGCGCGCTGCTCGGGCTCGCCGCGGCGGCCGCGGCGGCCGCGGCCGACCTGGCTGTCGATGTCGGGGCCACAGATATCAGGGCCGTGGGTACCGGGGCCGTGGGTACCGGGGCCGGTGGCGTCGCCGCCGGTGGCGTACGTCATGGCTCGGCGGACGCCCGGCGAGTCGCCGCGCTCCGGCCGGTCGCGGCCCTGCTGCCGTACGCCATGCTCGGTCCGGTGGCCCTGCTCGGCGGCCGCCTCGTTCTCGGGTCCTGGGCGGCCGGCTCGTGAAGTGGCTGGTCGGGCTGCTGGTAGGCGTGGCCCTGCTGGTCGGTGCGGACCGGGTCGCCGAGCATGTTGCCGCCGGGGTCCTCGCCGACGGCCTCCAGACCGAGCTCGGCGGCCGGCCGACCGTCGAGATCGACGGGTTTCCCTTCCTCACCCAGGCGGTCGGCGGCAGCTACCGGCGGTTGCGGGTGTCAGCGCCCGTCGTACGACGCGAGGGCCTGTCGCTGCGGGACTTCTCCGCGACCCTCACCGGTGTTCACGTCGCGCTCGGTGACGCGCTCGGCGGGTCGCTCTCGGCGGTGCCCGTCGACCGGCTCGACGCCGGCGCGCTGGTGGCCTACGACGACCTGACGCAGCTCGCGGGCTCCGGCCTGAGGCTGGCCGGGGACCCGAACGGCGTGCGGGTCACCGGCCGGGTCGCGGCGCTGGGCCGGCAGGTCGACGTGAGCGCCGTGTCGTCGGTGGCGCTGGCCGGCGACGCCCTGGTCGTCACGGCCGGTCAGCTGGCGGTCGGTGGTGTCGCGGTGACCGGCCCGCTCGCGGCCGCACTCCGCGGCCGACTCGACCTGCGGGTCCCACTGCCCGCCCTGCCGTACGGCGTGCGGCTGGCGTCGTTGGGCGCCGGACCTCAGGGCATCACCGTCTCGGGCGGTGCCCGCAGCGTCGTCCTGCGGCCGTGAGGCCCAACCCCCAGGCAGGTCCGGCAGCCCGGGCGGTGGCGGGCCAGGTCGCCACGGACAGCGGCCGCAACGCTCCAGAGCCTTCTGCGTGAAGTGCCGCACCGCCCACGACGGCCGATGTCCTGCAGGCGCTATCCTTGGACCCATGTGTCCGGAGAATGTGCTGGTCAAGCGGCGGACGCTTGACCTTTGCCGTCTCGCCGGCTTCGTGTGTCTGCCCCACTGACGTCCCGACCCGAGACCTCAGCACCAGGGAGCACCACCCTGTCCGTGCGCACCACCACCCTCACCACCGAACAAGGAGTACCTGTATGAGCCGCGCTGACGTCCTGGTCGACGCCGAATGGGTCGAGGCCCACCTGTCCGACCCCAAGATCGTCCTGGTTGAGGTCGACGAGGACGTGTCCGCCTACGACGGTGGCCACATCGCCGGTGCCGTCCGAATGGACTGGACCACCGAGCTGCAGGCGCCGTTCGCGCGTGACGTCGTCGACAAGGCCGGCTTCGAGGCGCTGCTGGCCGCCAAGGGGATCGCGAACGACGACACCGTCGTGCTGTACGGCGGTAACAACAACTGGTTCGCGGCCTACGCCTACTGGGAGTTCAAGCTCTACGGCCACGCCGAGGTCAAGCTGCTCGATGGCGGCCGCAAGAAGTGGGAGCTCGACGGTCGCGAGCTCGTCAAGGACGTCCCGGCCCGTCCTACGACGCACTACACCGCGCAGGACGAGGACACCTCGATCCGGGCGTTCCGCGACGAGGTCGTCGCCAGCATCGGTGAGAAGAACCTGGTGGACGTACGCAGCCCCGATGAGTTCAGCGGCAAGATCAAGGCGCCGGCGCACCTGCCTCAGGAGCAGAGCCAGAAGGCCGGCCATATCCCGACGGCCATCAACATCCCGTGGAGCAAGGCCGCGGCGGACGACGGGACGTTCCGCTCGGACGCGGAGCTCACGGCGCTCTACGCCGGCGCCGGCCTTGACGCCGGCAAGAGCACGATCGCGTACTGCCGGATCGGCGAGCGCTCCTCGCACACCTGGTTCGTGTTGCGCGAGCTACTCGGCAATCCCGACGTGAAGAACTATGACGGCAGCTGGGCCGAGTACGGCTCCCTGGTGCGGGTGCCCGTTCAGAAGGACCTCTGATGTGCGGCGCCCCTGATCAGGACACCCTGCCGGCGCTTGAGGTCTCGCCGAAGGAGGCCGTCGTGCACGGCGTCGTGAGCCGATCCGGCTCGCCGCTGCCCGGCGCTTACGTCCGGCTGCTCGACGGCACGGGCGAGTTCACCGCGGAGGTGCAGTCCAGCGCGACCGGCTACTTCCGTTTCTACGCCGCCGAGGGCGACTGGACCCTGCGCACCCTTGCGCCCGGCCGCGTTGTCGACACCCCGGCCAGCGCCGTGCAGGGTTCGGCCGTCGAGGTTGCCGTCGAGGTGCCTGCGTAGGTCAGGCCGCGGACTGGTCGGCCGCGCGACGCGCGGGGTTGGGCGACAGCGGGCGCCTGACCCCGAGGCGGCGGTCCAAGCGCAGCGCCCGGATCCGCCGCAGCGGCAGGGCGGCCAGCGACGGGATCAAGGCGACGGGGTCGCCGGCGTGGATTCCGTGCCCGGCCAGCAGCGAGCCTCGCGATCCGAAGTTGACCACGACCGGTCCGAGCTTCCAGTGGAACAGGATCAGGGCGGCCAGGGCCGACATCGCGAGCCGGAAGAGCGTGACCGCGTGGTCGCGGATGGGCAGCGGCACGGGTTCTTCGTCGGCGGTGAGGTGACGCTGCTGGATCGCCCGGTCGGGTGCTGTCCTACGCGGGCGCTGTCCGCAGGCCAGCTGCCTGGGCGGCGGCGTGCAGCCGCAGGTCCCAGACGGCGACGACGGTGTCGCGGACGCCGACGGCGAGGGCGCTCGCAAGGTGAACTGCGTCAGCGCCGCGCAGGGCGTGCCGGGCGGCGAGTGCCCCGGCTCGGTGGGTCACGGTGGCGGTGAGCTCAACAGCCCGGGTGGCTGCCCAGCAGTGTTCCCAGGCTGCGTCGGCGCGGGCACAGTCCGCGGCGGTGAGGCGGACGGCCCGTGCGGCGGCGGTGAGGGCCGCCCGCACCTCGGGGTATGCCAGCGGACTCGACACCGCGGTGTCGCAGCCGTCCCACAGCGCGGCCGAGAGCTCGCTGCCGTCCTCCTCGACGAGCAGCTTCACGAACGCGCTGCTGTCGAAGTAGACGATGGCCACGCTGTCAGCCGCGGTGCTCGCTGACGAGCTCCGCCACGGGCCCACTGGCGACGACGCGGCGGGCTCCGCGCGCCGTCGGGCGGGCCGCCCGCGGACCACTGAGCACCCCCTGCGACACGAGCTGATCGATCAGCGGGGCGGCATCGACGGCCAGCAATCTGGCCACCGGCGTCCCGCGGTCGGTGACGACGATCTCCTCGCCGGCCCGGGCCCGGTCGATCCAGCCGGACAACCCGGCGCGCAAGGTGCTGACAGCGACGTCCATGTGTCAAATGTACAACGTCCTACGGCTGTCTTGTACGCGCCGGACGGGGACGTGCTCCGTGGCGCCCAGGGCAGGCAGGGCTGCGAGCCCCTCGCCACATGAAGGAGTACCCCAACCGGCAGGGCTGTCCGGGCCTACCGGCTCAGTAGACCAGCGCCTGGACGTCGTCCTCGAGCGCCTCGGCGACGAAGGCCGCAGCGCCGGCGATCCGTACGCCGGGCAGCAGGTCGTCCTGGCTCAACGAGCGCCGCGCGGCGCACTGCGTGCAGACGGTCAGCATCCCGTGGGTGAGCACGTCGTCTCGCAGGCCCGCCAGCGGGGCGCTGTGCGCCAGCTCGAAGGTCTCCGCGCGGCCGGGGACGGCCAGCCAGACGGCCTCGCCGGTGAGCCACAGCGAGACCCGTACGCCGGACAGTGCCGCGACCGAGCTGATGGTCAGGGCCTGTGCGCACCGCTCGGGCGCGTCCTGCCCCACGGTGGCCTTCACGAGCAATGCTGAGCGCACGGCTCTAGAGTAGGGCTTCCCGAGGAGAGGCCTGATCGCGTGCTCGAGTTCTTCTACACCGGCCTCCTCGTGCTGATGTTCCTCATCATCACGTGGTTCTCGGTCTACGTTGTCTACAAGCTCTACCAAGGGCAGCGCTGAGCCCGTGAACCGGCGTTAGCCTCCGGGCGTGGACTTCTCGATCACCCCGGAGCAGCAGGCGCTGTACGACTCGATGCGCCGGCTAGCCCGCGAGGTCATCAGCCCGGGTGCCGGTGAGCGGGACCGGGACGGCCGCTGGGACCCCGATATCTGGAAGCAGCTCGCCGCGGCGGGCGTCGCCGGGATGCCGATCCCGGTGGAGCACGGTGGGTCGGGTGGCTCGATCATCGACTGCTGCCTGGTCAACGAGGCCATCGGTGAGGGTGGCCGGGACGGCGGGTTCGGGCTCTCGCTGGGGGCCCACTGGGTGATCGGGTC
>JAYVYM010000261.1:0-6993 GCA_043784245.1 Frankiales bacterium | reverse complement strand
GGCAATCCTGCATGACAAGGTGCAGATCGCCAAGGCCGTCAACGCCACCGTCATCACGCTGGACGAGGCTCCGCGGGGCTATGCCGACTTCGACCAGGGCGCGGCAAAGAAGTACGTCATCGACCCGCACGGCATGGTCGCCTAGCACCGCCGACGGGACGACCGGTCCACGCCGAGAAGTGGGGGCCCGTCGTCCCGTCCGCAGAGCCGGTGTCGGCACCGTCCGGCAGCCGGAGACCAGGGGCCGCCTGGCGCTGCCAGGTCATCACCGGGTCGTACGGATCATGCCCCGGTCCGCCGGATCAGCGTCAGATCATCGCGGAGCGGGAGCATCAGCTGCTCGAGCTGCGACTCGCAGAGCCGGTGATTCCGGGGTTGTACATCGACTCAGGTACGGGTCGAGGCCCGCCGCCGACCCGAGCAGCCCCGTCTGACCCATCGACCGGCTCTTGGTGAGCAGGTATCGCCGGCTGTGCGGGCCGCACATCGCCGGCATCGCCACGACCGCGGCGCAGGCGACGCCAAACGAGGTCAGAGCGGCGACCTTGTCAGGGTTGTTCGTCAGCAGTCGGACGGCCCTCACGCCCCTCGCGATCAGGAAGTCGGCCGCCGCGCCGTAGTCGCGGCCGTCGACCGGCAGGCCCAGGGCGACGTTGGCCTGCACCGTGTCCAGCCCGCGTTCCTGGAGCGCATAGGCATGCAGCGAGGTTGCGCTCATCCTGACAAGGACATTGTGTCCGTCGCGTGGGGCCGGGTCTGTCGTCTTGCCTGGGCGAGCTACGCAGCGCTGCAGGCTCGATCGTTCGCGAGGCCACTCAGTCGAGAACGACGGTTGAGCAGGCAGTCCTGTAGGTCGCACCGGTGTCGCCCACGAGATCCCAGATGATCCCGATCGTCGCGCCGTGGAACCCGGCGGGGATCGCCGAGGGGGGCAGCCGCAGCTGCCCGACGCCGTTGCCGACCGCGTTGGTCGCGAAGGTGATGCTCGGGAAAGGTCCGATCACGCTCGTGCACGAGGTGTCGGCGAAGAGGTGGAGGGTGACGGCGTAGCTGCCGGGGGTGGCGCCTACCAGGGCGTAGCGCTCCATCGCGTAGACCGTGGGTCCGTTGGCGTGGATGTTCTCAACGAAGCCCGAACGTAGCGGTGCCGATCCAACAGGTTGCAGCGCGATGTGCTGGGAGTGATAGACGGCGTCCCCCCACGCCGGAGCACCGAATAGGCCGGTCCCCAGTACGGCGACTGCTGCGGCTGCCAGGGATGATCTTACAAGGGATCTCATGGGTGCCTCCGATGACGATGGTGTCCCCGGACTGTCCGGCGACGGCGCGCACCGGTCAAGAAGTCCAGCCCTCAGCCGCCGGGTCGAGCCTGTACGTCAAGCCGGCGCTCGGGATCGCAAAGACCGGCCTTGCCCTGAGTGCCGAGTCGGTCTGGAGTTCGTCGACAGCCGCATCTTCCGCTCGGGTGTCATCTACCTTCGCTACCGCATGGCGCGCTGACCCCCGGGGTGGCGAAGTCGTCACACCTGGTCCGCACCAGCGGCGCGGGCAGCACCCTCGCATCGTCATCACGGTGTCGACCCGCGGCACCGACGATAGGTGAGGCCGTTCATTGCTGTGGCGCTGGCCACGCCGCTCACCGCGCCACGGCCGCTCGGCAACGTCCGCCTCTGCCGCTGGCGCACATTCGGAGCCCCGTTGCTGGCCTGTTCACTGCCGCTGAACGCTGTCGCTTCCCTACTGGAGCGGCCGGCAAAGCACATCCCATGGACTCGACCCCCCAGCGCGGCCCGCGCCCCAGGAGCTGCCCTACTACCCCCGCGCCGGCAACGCGGCTGACCGGCCGGTTTTCGAGGCCAGGACCGTGTTGGAGGGGCAGGCGGCACCGCAGGCCGGCAGCGGACCGCCCCGACCAAGGAACGAGCGAGCCACGTTAGCGGCCGGGGAGTGCGCCAACTTGGGCGAGCAGGTCAGCCATGTTCCAGTACTCCGTGGCTCGGCTGATCTTGCCGTCCCGGACCTCAGCGACGATCGCGCCCGAGAGGGAGAAGCTCATGCCGGTCGCCTCGAGCCCGGGCACGGAGCCGCTGTGCACACCTGACATCGTGAATTCGTGGGCAAGCATCGTGCCCTGCGTGATGTTGCTCGTACGTTCGATGTGCAGGTCACTGAAGGTGGCGAAAAGGCCCTTCACCGCCTCGCGCATCTCCTCCCGGCCGCGGGAGACCTGACCGGTGCCAATGTCGGTGAACACGGCGTCCTCGGTGAAGCAGCCCACGACCCCTTCCACATCGTGAGAGTTCAGCGCCTCGCCCCACTGGTCGTCGGCTGTCGTCATCGTGTCCGCCCCTCCTGGTGTTTGGACGATGAGTGCACCAGGACCACGGCTCAGCGGGATGCGTGTTCCCCGCCACCGCGCTACCCATCTCTGGTGCGGGTCGCTACCCAGGTCGCGATCTCGGCCCGGGAGCGCACCCCGAGTTTGGTCCGGACGTTTTCCAGGTGCCGCTCGACCGTACGCACGCTGATCGTCATACCCGCAGCGATCTCGGCGTTGGTGCGGCCGGCCGCCAACAGCCCCGCGGTCTGCGTCTCCCGACCGGTCAACGGGCTGGGGACGGAGGCTTTCACGGCGGGCGTCAGGATGTGCGCGACGATGCGGTCGAAGTCCCACCCGTCTCCGGCGCGACGCGCCTCGGTCAGCGCGAGCGGAGCCAGTTGTGACTGGGCCGTTGCCCAGGCCAGCGCGCAATGTGGCCGCAGATAGCCAGGGCGCGGACAGCCGATCTTGTCCCGGAGCCGTTCGCTCAGAGCCAAATACGTCGCTGCCTCCACCAAATCGCCGCTCGCCTCGTGCAGGCAAGCCAGCGCGTCAAGGCAGTCCGCGAGCATCCGGCGGTCACCGAGCCCGCGCAGCTCGGCCACACTCTCCCGTTCGAGCCTGACACCGCTCTCGTTGTCCCCTTTCAGATAGGCGAACCAGCCGATAAAGTGTGCCATCCGCGCGACAGCCCAGTGCGAACCCAGCCGCCGAGCCAAGGCCAGCGACTCCTGCAGTAGGACGTCGGCGGCAGCGGTGTCGTCGCCGCCCCAGGCCGCGAGAGCCTGGGCAGCCTTGCTCCGGCCGATCGCGGCGGCGTCGCCCGACCCCGCGGCGAGGGCGCACGCCTTCGCGGCGAGCAGCCCCGCCTGAGCCCGGTCGGCCTGGCGGAACGCCGAGATCGACAGGCTGGCCAGCGCCCAGGCGGCCTGCCCAGGGAGTCCTAGCGCTAGGAACAGCTCGGCGCTCTCCCATAATGCCCAGGTCGCCTCAACGTGGTCGTCGCATGCCAGCGCCAACCGGCCCAGCGCCTCCAATCCCGCCGCGCGGGCGCGAGGCGCGACCGTCGTGCCCTCAGCTTCGAGCCATCGCAGCAGATATGCGCGGCCCTCCTGGAGGTAGCCGCGGGAGTCCCAGAAGAAGCTGAGACCTGCCGCGGCCATCAGGGCTGCGTCGGCTTCCTGTGGTCCGACATCGGCCAGCGCCGAACGCAGGTCGTCGTGCTCTGCTTCGAGCCGGTCGAGCCACCCGCTCTCATCCGGCCCCGGGAAACCCAGGCCTCTGCCTGCTGCGAGCTGCAGGAAGCAGGTCCGGTACCGCTGCCGGACGACACCGTCCTCGGCCGCCTCCCGCAAGGCACCGGAAGCAAACTCCCGAATGGTCTCCAGCATCCGGTAGCGGCAGTGGCCGTCGCGACGCTCAGTCTGCACCAGTGAGTGACCTACGAGGACGTGTAACAACGGGAGAATCTCCGGCTCGCCCAAACCGGCACCTGAGCAGACGCCCTCCGCCGCAGTCAAGGTCCAGCTGCCAACAAACACCGACAGCCGTCGGAGCAACAGCTGCGCCGGCGGCTCGAGCAGGTCATAGCTCCAGGCCACCGTGGCCGCCAGCGCGCGGTGTCGCCGGGCAACAGCCCGGCCCGGATGGACGAGCAGGGCGAACCGGTCGCGCAGCCGGGTCAGGAGCTCATGCGGTTCAAGCACCTTCACCCAGATCGCGGCGAGCTCCAGCCCCAACGGCAACCCATCCAGGCGTACGCAGATCTCCGCGACCGTCCGTGCGTTCGAGGTCGTCAACGCGAAGTCCGGTCGCACCTGCTGACATCTGTGGACGAACAGCTCCACCGCCGGGCACTGCGCCAAGCTGGACAGAGAAACCGGCGCAGACAGGTCAGGGACCCGCAGCGGCGCAAGCGGAAGCTCGTGCTCGCCCGGGACCTGCAGCGGAGCGCGACTCGTAACCAGCACCCGCAGCTCCGGGCAGTCCCGCAACAGCTCAGCCACGAGCACCGCCGCAGGCAGCAGATGCTCGAAATTATCGAGCACCAGCAGCGGAGGGTGCGTCCCGAGCACGCGCCGCAATGTTTGCGACAGCGGACGTGACCCGCTCTCGGCCAACCCCAACGCACGCGCAGCCGTGGGAAGCACCAGACCCGGTTCGCGCAGTGGAGCAAGGTCGACGAAGACCGCCGGCGCCCCGGACCTGCCCGGCAACTTCTTAGCGGCAACGACAGCGAGCCGGGACTTACCAACCCCGCCAGGCCCAGTGATCGTCAGCAAACGGACCCCGTCACGCAGCATCCGCTCCGCCAGCTCGAGGTCACTGGCACGACCCGTCAGCACCTCAGCCGCCGGTAAAAAGAGAAGCCTTCACCGGTCCTCCTTCGCCAGCTGGCGCAAGTCCCCGCACCTATCATGCCCGGCGTAAGCCTCCGATCAGCTCGCGGCTCCGACCGCCGCATACACCGAACGGATTGCATCCCGTAACGGACACCACCGTCAGCAGCGGACGGCGAGTATAGCTTTGCCGTCAGGCCGATGCCGCGGCCCTCGTGTCCGCGCAGGTGATGACGGCGCCGCCGCCCTCCCGGCCGATCTGGGCCAGCGAGCTGTCCAGCTGGTCACCACAGTCGCAGCGCAGCGAGCCGAGGACATCGCCGGTGAGGCACTCCGAGTGGACCCGCACGAGCGGCGTCCCTTCCAGCTCGCCCATGACCATCGCCAGGTGCCTGGTCGTCGCCGGGTCCACCGTGAAGCAGACCAGCTCGAAGTTGCCGTGCCGGGTCGGCAGCGCCACCCGGGCCCGTACGTGCACCCTCACGGCACGATGTGCCTGACGAACTGCGGTCCCTGCAAGGCCAGGTCCTCGGGCCGGCCGGCCGCGCAGGTGATGTCTCCGAAAACGTGCACCCCATTGTGGATGAGGAAGCTCTCGACAGAGCGATGGGGCGGCGCCCCGGGCTCCGGTCGCCGGCGTACGAGGAGCTCCGGAAAGTCCTCCCACCGGGCGAGCAGGTCGGCCGGTGAGACCGCCCGGGCGCGACAGAACTCCACGAGGTCGTCGCAGCACAGGGACACCTCCCGCTCGTCGACCCCGACCCGCTCCCGGAACTGCCGGGTCCAGTGCTCGACGGGTTCCCGGGTCATCCTGCAACCAGCGCCGGGGTGCGCTGCTCGACCCGGCCGTACAACGTCGTGCGCTGCACGACCGCCCGTCCGGCCCGTGCCGCCACCTCCGCGAGGCCGGCCGTCCCGAGCTCCTGGCCGTGAGCGGCGCCGGCCGCCCGGCTGATGCTCTCCTCCATGAGGGTGCCGCCGAGGTCGTCGACCCCGGCCCGCAGCAGCTGCGCGGCCCCCGCCGGACGGGTCTTCACCCAGGAGGCCTGGATGTGGTCGATCGCACCGGCGTACGCGATGCGGCCGACGGCGTGCATCAGCACGACCTCCCGCCAGGTGGGTCCCCGGCGGGCCCCCGCGCTTGAGGTAGACCGGGGCCGCCATGTGCACGAAGGGCAGCGGGACGAACTCGGTGAACCCGCCGGTCTCGTGCTGCAGGGCCCGCGTGCGCAGCAGGTGGCGCGCCCAATACACAGGCCGCTCGACCGAGCCAAACATCACGGTCACGTTGCTGCGCAGGCCGACGGCGTGCGCGGTCCGGTGCACCTCGAGCCACTCGTCGGTGGTCACCTTGTCGGGGCACAGCACCTTGCGGACCTCGTCGTCAAGGACCTCGGCCACCGTGGCGCCAGCGGGCAGCACGACGAAGACGTGCAGGGCCTCGTCGCGCACCTCGTCCGGGACCCCGACCGCGGCGGCCTCGAAGACGGCCGGGTGCTTTTCCACGACAGCCTCGACCTCGGCGCAGGAGACGTTCTCGCCGGCCCGCTTGATCATGTCCTTGGCCCGGTCGACAAAGAACAGGACTCCGTCGGCGTCCGTACGCGCCACGTCCCCGGTGTGCAGCCGGCCGGCTGCCAGCGTTTCCGAGGTCGCCGCCGGGTTGTCGAGGTAGCCGGACATGACCGTGGCGCCCGCCTCACCGCGCACCCACAGCTCCCCGGCGTCCCCGACGCCGAGATCGCGGCCGTCCTCGCCGACCAGGCGCACCTGCGCGCCCGGGACCGGCCGGCCCATGCTGCTGCGCAGCCGTCGCTCGTACAGCGGGTTCATCGGCGGCGGGAACACCGTCTCGGTCATCCCGTACAGCTGGGCGAGCCGGGACGGTCGTGGCGGTCAGTGTGTCGGTGGTGCGCGGGGCGGACGGCGAGCCGTTCCAGCTGTCGGTCAACGTCCTGGACGTCACGGTCCGTACTGCAGCCCAGGCCGAGCGTCGCGCCCGACGCGAGGCGGATGTCTCGCGGCGCGCGGCGGAGGACACCAGCCGCGCAAGTCGGAGTTCCTCACGGCAGTGAGCCACGAGATGCGTACGCCGCTGCAGGCCATCACCGGCTACGCCGAGCTGCTGGACACCCCCGGTCTGGTCCCCCGACCGTCGCAGCCAGGCCCCGGCCCGGATCGGCGCCGCCGCGGCGGACCTGCTGTCGCTGGTCAACGACACCCTCGACGTGACGTCTGGCCAGGGTGGCGCCGTCACTGTGAGGTGTGCCAGGCTCGCGGGCCTCACGCACGCGGTGACCGGCAGGGCCCGCGAGCAACCTGTGACCTGGCGGT
>JAYVYM010000260.1:0-4703 GCA_043784245.1 Frankiales bacterium | reverse complement strand
TCTTCGCGATCATCGGCGAGGAGCTCGGGCTGCTCGGCAGCCTCACCGTCCTGCTGCTGTTCGCGACGCTCGTCTACGGCGGAGTGCGGGTGGCCAAGCGCACAGCCGACCCGTTCGCCCGGCTCGCCGCCGCCGGGGTGACGGCGTGGCTCGGCATCCAGGCCTGCATCAACATCGGCGCGGTCGTCGGACTGCTGCCGATCACCGGCATCCCGCTGCCGCTGGTGAGCTACGGCGGATCGGCACTGCTGCTCACCCTCGCCGCGATCGGCATGCTGCTGTCGTTCGCGCGAGGTGAGCCGGGCGCCCCGGCGGCGCTCGCGGCCCGGCGCGGCAGCTGGCGTCGGCTGCTTGGCCGTGGCCGGTCCCGGCCGGCGCCCGCCGCCGGGCGGCGCGGGCCTTCCCGCGGGTGAGCCTGCACGTCGTCGTCGCAGGCGGCGGCACCGCCGGTCACGTCGAGCCCGCGCTCGCGCTCGCCGACGCCCTGCGCCGCATCGAGCCCTCCTGCGAGGTCACCGCGCTCGGCACGGCTACCGGGCTGGAGGCCAGGCTCGTGCCGGCCCGGGGCTATGCCCTCGCGGAGATCCCCCGGGTGCCTCTGCCGCGCCGCCCAACCCTTGACCTGCTGCGCCTCCCGGGTCGACTTGCCGGCGCCGTCCGGGTGACCCGTGGGCACCTGGACCGGGTCGGGGCCGACGTCGTGGTCGGCTTCGGTGGCTACGTCGCGCTGCCGGCCTACCTCGCGGGCCGCCGCCGCGGGACGCCGCTGGTGGTCCACGAAGCCAACGCCCGGGCGGGGCTGGCTAACCGGATCGGCGCCCGGCTGACGCCGTACATCGCGACCGCCGTCGCCGGCACCGGGCTGCGCCGGGCGCAGGTGCTCGGCATCCCGCTCCGCGAGCAGATCGCGACCCTGGACCGGGCCGCCACCCGCGAGCGGGGCCGCGCCCACTTCGGCCTGGCCGCCGGCCCCGTCCTGCTGGTCACCGGCGGGTCACAGGGCGCGCGACGGCTGAACCAGGCGGTCGCAGCCGCAGCACCGGCGCTCGCCGCCGCCGGGGTGCAGGTGCTGCACGTGGCCGGCGACGCGCAGGCTGCGGCTGTCCGTGAGCAGGTCGGGGGCCTGGCCGGGCACCACGTCCTGGGCTACTGCGATCGGATGGACCTCGCCTACGCCGCCGCCGACCTGGCAGTGTGCCGGGCGGGGGCGATGACCTGCGCGGAGCTGGCAGCCGTCGGTCTGCCCGCGGTGTACGTACCGCTGCCGATCGGCAACGGAGAGCAGGCGCTCAACGCCGGGCCGACGGTGAGCGCCGGCGGCGGGCTGCTGGTGGCCGACGCCGAGCTCGACGGCGGCTGGCTCGTGGCGCAGGCCGTGCCGCTGCTGCGCGACCCGGTACGGCTGGCGGCGATGGGGCGGGCCGCCGAGCGGCTCGGTCATCGCGACGCCGATGTCGCGCTTGCCCGCCTGGTCCTGCGGGCAGCCGACCGGGTGTCGGTGTGACCGGCACCGAGCTCGGTCACGTTCACCTGGTCGGGATCGGCGGCGCCGGGATGAGCGGCATCGCCCGGGTGCTGCTGGCCCGCGGGGTCACAGTCTCGGGCAGCGACGCCAAGGCCTCGCGGGTCATCGGAGAGCTGCGGGTGCTCGGTGCGACGGTGTACGTCGGTCACAGCGCCGACCACCTCGGGGGTGTCGACACCGTCGTGGTGTCCAGCGCGATCCGGAAGACCAACGCCGAGCTGGTAGCGGCCCGGGCCCGAGGGCTACGGGTGCTGCCGCGCGCCGAGGCTCTGGCGTGGTTGATGACCGGGTACCGACGGGTCGCCGTCGCCGGTACACACGGCAAGACGACGACCACGTCGATGCTGACGGTCGCCGCGTTCCACTGCGGAGCCGATCCGTCGTTCGCGATCGGCGGTGACCTCAACGAGGCGGCGAGCAATGCCCATCACGGCAGCGGCGCGCTGTTCATCGTCGAGGCCGACGAGAGCGACGGATCCTTCCTCGCCTACCACCCGCACGCAGCCGTCGTGACCAACGTCGAGGCCGACCACCTCGACCACTACGGCGACGATGCCGCGGTGCACCGGGCGTTCGAGCAGTTCGTCGCCACCATCGAGCCGACCGGGTTCCTGGTCGCGTGCGCCGACGACCCGGGATCGGCCGGGCTCGCCGTGGTGGCTCGGCGGCGTGGCCTGGACGTGCGCACGTACGGCACGGCTGCCGATGCCGACCTGCGACTGGAGAACATCGTGCTGAGTGGGACGACGAGCAGCTGGTCGCCGGTGCTGGGTGGTCGCCGGCTGCCTCGGGTCACCCTCGCTGTACCGGGTCGGCACCTGGCCCTCAACAGCGCAGCAGCGCTGCTCACCGGCATCGGGCTCGGCCTTTCCGAGCGGCTGGTCATGGAGGGCCTGGCGGGCTACACCGGGGTGCGGCGCCGGATGGAGCTCAAGGGCACGGTGGCCGGTGTCCGGGTCTACGACGACTACGCCCACCACCCGACGGAGGTTGCCGCGCAGCTGCTCGCCGCGCGCGAGGTGGTCGGCGCCGGCCGGCTGGTGGTGGCCTTCCAGCCGCACCGCTACAGCCGGACGCTGGCGTTCGCCGCGGGCTTCGGGCGAGCGCTGGGCCTGGCCGACGAGGTCGTCGTCATGGAGGTGTACGCCGCCGGGGAGGACCCCGTCCCCGGCGTGAACGGCGCCACCGTGGCGATGCATGTGCCGCTGCCGGCCGGGCGGGTGCGCTTCGAGCCGAGCTGGTCTGCCGTACCCGGCGAGCTGGCCCGGCGGGCCCGCCCCGGCGACCTGGTCCTCACCCTCGGTGCCGGCGATGTCACGCAGGTCGGGCCCGAGGTGCTGCGCCTGCTGGCGGATGCCGCACCCGCCCTGCCCCTGGAGGAGATGTGACGACAGCTACCCGTCGCCCGGCACTGCCTGCCGGGCTTGGACTGCCGGGCCGCGCGCAGGTCGCCAGGGTGGCCCGCAGGCGCCGGCTGCTGCGTCGGGCATCGCTCTTGGCGCTCGCCTTCGTCCCCGTCCTGCTGCTGGCCTGGGTGGTGCTTGCCTCGCCGTTGCTGTCGGTGCGCACCGTCGAGGTCACCGGCGCCGACCGCGTGTCGCCCGCGGCTGTGCAGGCTGCAGCCCGGGTGCCCGACGGCGTGCCGCTGGCCCGGGTCGATGTCGGCGCCGTGCAGTCCCGCGTCCTGGCCCTGACCGCGGTCGCCCGGGTACGCGTGGTGCGGGCCTGGCCCCGGACGCTCCGGCTGCAGGTCACCGAGCGCGCCGCCGTGGCTGTCCTGCAGCAGGACGACGGGACCTGGACGTCCATCGACGGCTCGGGCGTACGGTTCGCTCCGTCGGCCGCGCCACCCGCCGGGCTGCCTGCGCTGCAGGCGACGGACCCCTCGGCCGCCCGGACCGGGCTGCAGGTACTCGCCGAGCTCCCGCCGGCGTTGGTCGCCCAGGTCGCCGCTGTGCAGGTACCGTCGCCGTTCTCGGTCGTGCTCGTGCTCCGCGACGGCCGGTCGGTCGTCTGGGGGCCGCCGGGGGAGTCCGCACGCAAGGCCGCGATCGTGGCGGCCCTGCTGCCACGCCCAGGCAAGACCATCGACGTCACCAGCCCAGATGTCGCTGTAGTGCGCTGAACCGGCTGACCTCCCGTCGGGGTGCCGTTGGAGGTAGCGGGCCAGCCCGAGGGGTGGCACGTTTCGAGGAGGGAAGTGCGCGGTGAGACCCGACCAGGAGGCCGCTGTGCCCGTCGCCCCGCACGGGCGCAGCCTTGACCGCGCCTCGGCAGCCCGACGCACCATCGACACGCTGTCCGCCGAGCCCGACGTCTGGGAGGAGTTCTTCGACAGCGTCCCCATCGGGCTTGCCCTCGCCGACCTCACGACTCGCTACATCCGTGTCAACATGTCCTATGCCGCACTGCTCGGACGGTCCCCCGAGGACCTGGTCGGCGTGCCGTTCACCGAGGTGCTGCACCCGGACGACCGCGCGGCCAGCGACGCCCACGTGGCCCGACTGCTGCGCGGCGGTGCGCAGACGACGTCGGCTGAAGAGCGTTACGTCACCCGTGACGGCGCCGAGCTGTGGGTCCTGCACGGGGTGTCCCTGGTGCTCGGACCGGACGGCGAGGCAGGCTGGTTTGCGGTCAGCGCCCAGGACATCACCGAGCGCCGGCGGGTCGAGCAGGAGCTGCGCGACCTCACCGCGGTGCTGGCTGAGCGTGCCGTCCGAGACCCCCTCACCGGCCTGGCCAACCGCACCCTGGTCGAGGAGCGACTACGGCGGACGCTGGCCCGCGATGCACGCAGCGGCGGCACCACGGGGGTGCTGTTCCTGGACCTCGACGGGTTCAAGGCGGTCAACGACGCCCACGGGCATGCCGTCGGTGACGCGGTCCTGCGCACGGTCGCCCAGCGGCTGATGTCCTGCGTACGCCCATCCGACACCGTGGCCCGGCTCGGCGGCGACGAGTTCGTCGTACTGGCCGAGGACACCACCAGACCGGGTCTGGAGCCACTGGTGGAACGCTTGCGGGCGGCCGTCAGGAGACCCGTGATGGTGGAAACCCTCGAGGTCAAGGTGGGGGTGAGTGTCGGGGTGGCGATCAGCACCGGGGGTGAAGCAGACGTCGCCGGCCTGCTCGCCGAGGCCGACCGCGCGATGTACGCCGCCAAGAAGTTTGACCGCGG
>JAYVYM010000259.1:0-4727 GCA_043784245.1 Frankiales bacterium | reverse complement strand
TTGCTGATCTGGACGTGCTCAGCGGTCAGGTCCTGCAACCCGGCACGCTGGGCGAGCCCAAGGACCGGCGCCAGACCGGCGCACGACACGAGGTTGGGGTCATCAAAGACTGCGGTGTAGCCGTGAGAGGCTCGCATCCAGCGGATGCCCTACTGTGACTTGAGTTTGTGACCGTCGCAAGCCACATTCTCGTTGCGCAGTAGGGCATTCGTGTGTCACGACCCGCCGACCACCTGCACCGAAACGGTGGATCCGGGCTTAGACGGGACCCCGCACAAGGGCGCGAACCGGCGCGGTGAGGTGGGCCGGGCCGGGCGGATCAGGCGGTCTTGTCGCGCCGCTCACGGGACCGCGCGGGGGCCGCGGTCTCGCGCGGGACCAGGGTCGGGTTGACGTGCTCCAGAACGACCTCGCGCGTGATGACCACTGTGGCGACGTCGCCGCGACTCGGGATCTCGTACATGACCGACTGCAGCACCTCCTCCAGGATGGCGCGCAGGCCGCGCGCCCCGGTGCCGCGCAGGATTGCCTGGTCCGCGATCGAGTGCAGCGCCTCCGGCGTGAACTCCAGCTCCACTCCGTCCAGCTCGAACAGCCGGCGGTACTGGCGCACGAGCGCGTTCTTCGGCTCGGTGAGAATCGCGATCAGCGCAGCACGGTCGAGGTTGTGCACGCTGGTGAGCACCGGCAGCCGGCCGATGAACTCCGGAATCATGCCGTACTTGAGCAAGTCCTCCGGCATGACGTCCCCGAACACGTCGTTGCCGTCGACCTCGTGCTTGCTGTGCAGGACGGCGCCGAAGCCGACCGCCTTCTTGCCGATCCGCTGCTCGATGACCTTGTCCAGCCCGGCGAACGCACCGCCGACGATGAACAGCACGTTGGTCGTGTCGATCTGGATGAACTCCTGATGCGGGTGCTTACGACCGCCCTGCGGCGGCACCGACGCCGTGGTGCCCTCAAGGATCTTCAGCAATGCCTGCTGGACACCTTCACCGGACACGTCGCGGGTGATCGACGGGTTCTCGGACTTACGCGCGATCTTGTCGACCTCATCGATGTAGATGATGCCGGTCTCGGCCTTCTTGACGTCGTAGTCAGCAGCCTGGATCAGCTTGAGCAGGATGTTCTCGACGTCCTCGCCCACGTAGCCCGCTTCGGTGAGCGCCGTCGCGTCCGCGATCGCAAAGGGGACGTTGAGCATCTTGGCCAAGGTCTGTGCGAGCAGGGTCTTGCCGCAGCCCGTAGGGCCCAGGAGCAGGATGTTGCTCTTCTGCAGCTCGACCGGGTCCTTGTCGCTGGCGATCGACTGGACCCGCTTGTAGTGGTTGTAGACCGCCACGGCCAGTGACCGCTTCGCAGAGTCCTGGCCGATGACGTAGCCGTCCAAGAAGTCGTAGATCTCGCGCGGCTTGGGCAGCTCGTCGAACTTGAGTTCGGAGCTCTCGGAGAGCTCCTCTTCGATGATCTCGTTGCACAGGTCGATGCACTCGTCGCAGATGTACACACCTGGTCCGGCGATCAGCTTCTTGACCTGCTTCTGCGATTTGCCGCAGAACGAGCACTTCAGAAGGTCGCCGCCATCACCGATGCGTGCCACCACTCACCTCGTCCCTCGTGCCCGGCCACAAGGACCGGTCGCCGTTTCCCGACGGTACCGCCTGGGATGCCGCTGCCACGTTGCCTTGCCGGATGTGTACACCGATGGCGGCCCTGCGGACCCCTCGGGCCGCTGCCGGATGCCTCAGCGGCCGGCGCCCACGATGGCCGCCGTCTTGCGGGTGCTCACGACCTCGTCGATCAGCCCGTACGCCACGGCCTCCTCGGCGGTCAGGATCTTGTCGCGCTCGATGTCCTTGCGAATCGCCTCAATCGGCTGACCGCTGTGATCCGACAGCATCTTCTCCAGCAGGACCCGCATCCGGAGGATCTCGCGGGCCTGGATCTCGATGTCGCTGGATTGCCCCTCGCCACCCCCGGAGGGCTGGTGGATGAGGACTCGGGCGTGCTGCAGCGCAAGTCGCTTGCCCTTGGTGCCCGCGGCGAGCAGCACGGCAGCGGCGGAGGCCGCCTGCCCCATGCAGATCGTCTGGATCTCGGGGCGGACGAACTGCATCGTGTCGTAGATCGCGGTCAGCGCCGTGAAGGAGCCACCCGGTGAGTTGATGTAGATAGAGATGTCACGGTCGGGGTCCTCGGATTCGAGGTGCAGCAGCTGCGCCATGACGACATTGGCGACGCCGTCGTCGATCGGCGTCCCCAGGAAGATGATGCGTTCCTTGAGCAGCCGGCTGTAGATGTCGAACGAGCGCTCCCCGCGGGAGGTCTGCTCGATGACGATGGGGATCGTGTAGGCCGTCGGTCCCTCGAAGCTCGGCGTCAGGTCCTGGAAAGTCATGGGTCTCGGTCCTCCTAGGCCCGGGTGCCGGCACCGGACGGGATGTCCTTGGCTCCGGTGGTGACGTGGTCGATGAAGCCGTAGTCCTTGGCTTCCGCCGCGGAGAACCAGCGGTCGCGGTCCGAGTCGCGCTCGATCTGCTCCTCGGTCTGCCCGGTGTGGAAGGAGATCCGCTCAGCCATCTGCTTCTTGACGTACAGCATCTGCTCGGCCTGGATGGCGATGTCGGCCGCCGTGCCACCGATGCCGCCGGACGGCTGATGCATCATGATCCGGGCATGCGGGGTGGCGTAGCGCTTGCCGTTGGCGCCGGCGCAGAGCAGGAACTGCCCCATCGAGGCCGCGAGCCCGAGCCCGACGGTGGCGACATCGTTGGCAACGAACTGCATCGTGTCGTAGATCGCCATCCCGGCTGAGATCGAGCCGCCCGGACTGTTGATGTACAACCAGATGTCGCGCTCAGGATCCTCGGCCGCAAGCAGCAGCAGCTGCGCACAGATCGCGTTGGCCATCTCGTCCATCACGGGGGCCCCGAGGAAGATGATCCGCTCGCGGAGCAGTCGGTTGAAAACCTGGGCGTCCAGGCCCATCTCACCGCCGGGCGACCGGAGCGTGGGCGTCAGGGGGCTCGCGCTCCGGAGCGCGCCCGGCAATGCGGGCGTCGCGGGGACAGCGAGGGACGGAGAAATGATCACGGGCTGCCTGCCTCAGGGTCTTCTGGCGTGGTCGTCACGCCTGGTTCGGGCCTGTCCTGGACCCTAACGCCGCTCACTGACAGGGCAGTCCGTCCCGCGGGCCGTTCCGCTCACAGCGCAGCAACGCAGCCGCCGCCGAAGCTACTGCTCCGATTCGTCGAGGTAGTGGACAGCACCGTCGGTGTGCACATGGAACGGACGGCCGTCGTCATCGGTCTCGACATCGTCAACGCCGCCTCCGTTGTCGTCGCGCAGGGCTTCCAGATCAACGGTTTTCCCGGCACTGTCGGTGATCGTCGCGGCCGCCATGACGGTGGCCAGCGCCTTGCCCCGCCGCACCTCCGAGACCAGGCCCGGGAGCTGGCCGCCTGCCACGAGCTGCTGGGCGAACTCGTCGGGCGCGACGCCGGCGCGCTGCGCCCGGCGCACGACCTGGTCACTGAGCTCGGCATCCGTGACGCCGAGCTGCTCAGCGTCGGCCACCGCGTCGAGCACGAGCTGAGCCTTCACCGCCTGCTGAGCACCCTCGGCCATGTCGGTTTCGTAGTCTTCGGCCGTCTTGCCCTCGGACTCCAGGTAGCCCGCGAGCGTGAGGCCGTTGGCCGTGAGCTGCTTCTCGGTGCTGCTGCGGCGCCACTCGACTTCGGCGGTGAGGACCGACTCCGGGAGCGGCACCTCGACCTCCGCGAGGAGCGCGGCCAGCACCTTGTCGCGGGCCTCCACCCCCTGCTGCATACGTTTGGCCCGGTCGATGCGAGACCGTACGTCGCCGCGGAACTCCTCCGCGCTCGCGAAACCCGTCGTGTCGCTGGCCCACTGGTCGTCGACCTCGGGCAGCTCGCGCTCGTTGACGGCCCGCACCGTCACCGCGACGTCGGCGGTCGAGCCGGCGAGATCCCCCGCGACGAGCGCGGTCTGGAAGGAGCGGGCATCGCCTGCCGACGCCCCCACGAGCGCTTCGTCAATCCCCTCCAGCAGCTCACCTGAGCCGAGCTGGTAACTCAGGCCCTGGGCAGCGCCGCCGGGAACGTCCTCACCGTCGACGGTGGCGACCAGGTCCAGGGTGAGGAAGTCGCCGTCGCCGGCGGCCCGCTCGATCGGGATCAGCTTGGCGAAGCGCTCGCGCAGACTCTGCACCTGCTCGTCGACGTCGTCGTCGCTGACCTCGACAGCGTCCACGGTCACCGACAGCCCGTCGTAGGACGGGAGGGTCATCTCGGGGCGTACATCGACCTCGGCGGTGAACGCCAGCTCGACGCCGTCGTCCATCCGGAGCACCTCGACCTTGGGCGGCGCGACGGGAGTGACCCCGCTCTGCTCGACCGCCTCGCCGTACAGCCGGGGGACGGCGTCGTGCAGCGCCTCCTCGAGCACCGCACCGCGGCCGACGCGCTGGTCCAGGATGCGAGCCGGAACCTTGCCGGGCCGAAACCCCTGCACCCGGACCTGCTGGCCAATCCTGCGGTACGCGCCGTCGAGCTCGGGCTTGAGCTCGCCGAAGGGGACCTCCACTGTGAGGCGGACCCTGGTCGGGCTCAGCGTCTCGACGGCGCTCTGCACAGGAATTCCTCTTCGTCGTCGCGGGACCGTCGCGGGCCGGGGCACAGCACGCGGCGGATGGGATACAGCTCACT
>JAYVYM010000258.1:0-5537 GCA_043784245.1 Frankiales bacterium | reverse complement strand
GCGGCGAGGCCCCCAAGCTCCGGCTCTGGGTGAAGGAGCAGAAGGAGGCGATGGCCCGCCTCGAAGTCGACCCGGCGTTCGCCGAGCGCAACGTCAACGAGGGCTTCTCCGGCGGTGAGAAGAAGCGCCACGAGATCCTGCAGCTGGAGTTGCTCAAGCCCAAGATCGCGATCCTGGACGAAACTGACTCCGGGCTCGATGTCGACGCCCTGCGGGTCGTGTCCGAGGGTGTCAACCGGGTCCGGGCCGGTGGCGAGACCGGCGTCCTGCTGATCACTCACTACACCCGCATCCTGAGGTATATCCAGCCCGACTTCGTGCACGTCTTCGTACGCGGCAAGATCGTCGAGCAGGGTGGTCCGGAGCTCGCTGACGAGCTCGAGGCGCACGGTTACACGAAGTACCTCGTCGAGGGGGCGGCATGACCGCACTGCTGACGCACCCGACCTACGACGTGCAGGCGCTGCGCGCCGACTTCCCGGTGCTGTCCCGCACGGTCAACGGGCATCCGCTGGTCTACCTCGACAACGCGTCCTCCGCGCACCGGCCGGTGCAGGTGCTGGACGCCGAGCGCGAGTTCGTGGCTCAGCACTGGAGCAACGTGCACCGCGGCGTGCACACGCTGAGCCAGGAGTCGACGGACGCCTACGAACGCGCCCGCGGCACCGTCGCGACCTTCCTCGGTGGCGACCACGACGAGATCGTGTTCACCAAGAACGCCACCGAGGCCTACAACCTGGTGGCGTACTCCTTCGGCAATGCCAAGGCGGGCGAGCGCTTCTCGATCGGCCCCGGCGACGAGGTCTGCATCACCGAGATGGAGCACCACTCCAACCTCGTGCCGTGGCAGATGCTGTGCGAGCGCACCGGTGCGACGCTGCGCTGGTTCGGGCTGACCGACGACGGGCGGCTCGACCTGTCGCAGCTCGACGAGCTGGTCAATGAGCGCACCAAGGTGCTGGCGTTCGTACACGTGTCGAACCTGCTCGGCACCGAGAACCCGGTCGAGCTGCTGGTCCGGCGGGCCCGCGAGGTCGGTGCCCTGGTGCTGCTGGACGGTGCGCAGTCCGCCCCTCACCAGGCTGTCGACGTGCGCGCGCTCGGCGTCGACTTCTTCGTCGCGACCGGCCACAAGATGCTCGGCCCGTCCGGGGTCGGCGTGCTGTGGGGACGCAAGGAGCTGCTCGACGCGATGCCGCCGTTCATGGGCGGCGGCTCGATGATCGAGGTCGTCCAGATGTCCGCCTCGACGTACGCGCCGGCGCCGGAGCGCTTCGAGGCCGGCACGCCGGTCGTCAGCCAGGCGGTCGCGCTGGCCGCGGCCTGCGACTACCTCAGCACGGTCGGGATGGACCGGATCGCCGCCCACGAGCAGGTGCTCACCGCCCGGCTGCTCGACGGCCTGCGGCGCATCGACGGCGTCCGGATCATCGGCCCGGACTCGGTGTTGATGCGCGGGTCGGCCGTGAGCTTCACCGTCGAGGGGGTGCACCCGCACGACGTCGGTCAGTCCCTGGACGACCTGGGTATCGCCGTGCGCGTCGGGCATCACTGCGCCGCCCCGATCTGCCGGCGCTACGGCGTACCCGCGACGGCGCGCGCGTCGTCCTACCTCTACAACACCGAGGCCGAGATCGACCGGCTGCTGGAAGGCATCGGGCAGGTCAAGGCGTTCTGGTCAGCATGAGCAGGTGCGCGCGTGTCTGAGTCGATGTACCAGGAGATCATCCTGGACCACTACCGGCATCCCCACCACAAGGGGCTGCGCGATCCGTACGACGTCGAGGTGCACCACGTCAACCCGACGTGCGGCGACGAGGTCACGGTCCGCGTCCACGTCGACGGCGGGACGGTGACCGACGTGTCGTACGACGGGCAGGGCTGCTCGATCAGCCAGGCCAGCACCTCGGTGATGACCGACCTGGTGATCGGCCGGACGGTCGACGATGCCTTGGTCAAGGCCGATGCGTTCCTGGCCCTGATGCAGAGCCGGGGCAGTCTCGAGCCGGACGAGGACGTGCTGGAGGACGGCATCGCCTTTGCCGGGGTGTCGCGCTACCCGGCGCGGGTGAAGTGCGCGCTGCTGGGCTGGATGGCGTGGAAGGACGCGACCGCGCAGGCGGTCGCGGGGGGGACAGCGACCGCGCAGGCGGTCGCGGGGGGGACAGCGACCGCGCAGGCGGTCGCAGGGGGGACAGCGACATCGGGCTCAACGAGGGAGACGGCATGAGCGAGCAGGCGATCGAGAAGGTGCTCGACACCCCGACCGGAGGCAGCACGACGCTGGCGACCGACGACGACGTCGTCGAGGCGATGAAGGACGTTGTCGACCCCGAGCTCGGGATCAACGTCGTCGACCTCGGTCTGCTGTACGGCCAGCAGGTGCACGAGGACGGGGCTGTGACGCTCGACATGACGCTCACGAGCGCCGCCTGCCCGCTGACCGATGTCATCGAGGACCAGACCCGTTCGGCGCTCGGGCCGTGGACCGACGACGTCCGCATCAACTGGGTGTGGATGCCACCGTGGGGTCCGGACAAGATCACTGACGACGGTCGCGACCAGTTGAGGGCGCTCGGCTTCAACGTGTGAGCTGGGCCCGTTGCGGTAGTGCGCCGCCTGTACCTCCCTTTTGAGAGTCCGCTCGAACGGCGGCCCTGACATCGGCCTTTCGCGGCGACGGGTGCACGCTGGACGGCCGGGGGTCCGGCTTCGAGGTGCGCATATCCTTGTGCGCGTACCCCTGGCGACGCCGTGAGCGACAGGTACCGCCCCTGCCCCTCACCCCGCCGTCCCAGGAGGACACCCCGTGATCACCGTGACGGACCTGGAGCTGCGGGCCGGTGCCCGCGCGCTGCTGGAGCACGTGACGTTCCGGGTTCAGCCCGGCGACCGGATCGGGCTGGTGGGGCGAAACGGCGCGGGTAAGACGACGCTGACTCGGACGCTGGCGGGCGAGACGCTGCCGGCAGGCGGCAGCATCACTCGCGCAGGTGAGATCGGCTATCTGCCGCAGGACCCGCGTACCGGCGATCTCGATGTCCTCGGGCGCGACCGGGTGCTGTCGGCCCGCGGCCTGGACGAGGTGCTGCGCGGGCTGGAGAAGATGCAGGTGCAGCTTGCGGAGCAGCCCGATGATGCGGACCTGCTGCGGCGCTACGGCAACCTCGAGGAGCGGTTCTCCAACCTCGGCGGCTACAGCGCGGAGTCCGAGGCGGCCCGGATCTGCAGCAACCTGGGGCTGCCGGAGCGTGCGCTCGAGCAGCGGATCGGCACGCTGTCCGGCGGCCAGCGTCGCCGGATCGAGCTGGCCAGGATCCTGTTCTCCGACGCCACGACGCTGCTGCTCGACGAGCCGACCAACCACCTCGATGTCGACTCGATCACCTGGCTGCGCGGCTTCCTGCAGAAGCACACCGGCGGTCTGGTCGTCATCAGCCACGACGTCGAGCTGCTGGACGCGGTGGTCAACAAGGTGTTCCACCTCGACGCCAACCGGGCCGAGCTGGACCAGTACAACGTCGGCTGGAAGACCTACCTCAAGCAGCGCGACACCGACGAGAAGCGGCGCAAGCGCGAGCGCGCCAACGCCGAGAAGACCGCCGGCGCACTCACCGCACAGGCCGAGAAGATGCGCGCGAAGGCCACCAAGGCCAAGGCGGCCCAGGGGATGCTCAAGCGCGCCGAGAAGCTGCTTGCCGGCGCCGAGGTCGTGCGGGCGAAGGACCGGGTCGCCAAGCTCCGCTTCCCGGAGCCGGCGCCCTGCGGCCGGACGCCGCTGACCGCACGTGAGCTGTCCAAGTCGTACGGCTCGCTGGAGATCTTCACCGACGTCACCCTCGCGATCGACCGCGGCGCCCGGGTCGTCGTGCTGGGCCTGAACGGGGCGGGCAAGACCACCCTGCTGCGGGTGCTGTCGGGCACGGAGACCCCCGACACCGGCGAGGTCGTGGCGGGCCACGGGTTGCGGCTGGGCTACTACGCGCAGGAGCACGACACGCTGGACACCGACCGCACCGTGCTGGAGAACATGCGCTCCTCGAGCCCCGACCTCGCCGAGCCTGAGGCCCGGCGGGTGCTCGGGTCGTTCCTGTTCAGTGGCGACGTGGTCCACCAGCAGGCCGGCACGCTGTCCGGCGGCGAGAAGACCCGGCTCGCGCTCGCGACCCTGGTCGTCAGCGGCGCCAACGTGCTGCTGCTCGACGAGCCGACGAACAACCTGGACCCGGCCAGCCGCGAGGAGGTCCTCGGCGCGCTATCGACCTACCGCGGCGCCGTGGTGCTGGTGACGCACGACGAGGGCGCCGTCCAGGCGCTGCAGCCCGAGAAGGTGCTGATGCTTCCGGATGGCGTCGAGGACCAGTGGTCCGACGACCTGGCCGACCTGGTGTCGCTGGCATGACGACGGCGTGACGATGCTGGCCGGTAAGCGCCTGCTCGCGACCGGGGTGCTCACCGAGGCCTCGCTGGCCAGCGCGGTCGTACGCCTCGCGGTCGAGCAGGGTGCCGATGTGCTGCTCACCAGCCCGCTCTGCAGAGGGCATCGCGTCACCGCCCGGGTCGCCCCACGGCTCGGGGTGACCCGCGAGGTGCTGGAGCTCGACGTCACGCTGCCCGGCGACCTCGCCGGTCTCGAGCAGGCGGTCCGTGCGGCCGGCTGGGACCGCGTCGATGGTGTGCTGCACGCGATCGCCTACCTGCCGGCGGTGCCCGGCGACTTCGCGGCAGCCCCGTGGTCGGCGGTGGGGGAGACCTTCCAGACGGCGGCCTGGTCGCTGGCGGCGCTCGTCGCGGCCCTGCAGCCGCTGCTGACGGCCGGCTCGGCCGTCGTCGGGCTCGAGCTCGATCCGGCGCGGGCCGAGCACGGCCAGGACTGGCTGGCGGTCGCCCGCGGGGCCCTCGAGACCGCCGCCCGCTACCTCGCCCGCGACCTCGGCCCGCAGGGCGTTCGGGTCAACCTGGTCGCGGGTGGCCCGCAGCGCACCCTGCTGTCCAAGGCGCTGCCCGGGCACGACGATCTGGCCGAGCAGTGGTCGCGGCGGGCCCCGCTGGGCTGGGATCCGGTCGACCGCACCGCCGTCGCCCGCGCCGCCGTGGCACTGCTCTCGGACTGGTTCCCGGCCACCACCGGCGAGATCGTGCACGTGGATGGCGGCGTGCACGCCGTCGGATAATCTCGAACGGTGACGACCATGACGCCGGCCGCCCGTCCGGACCTGCTGGCCGCGCTGGCCGCCGACGCCACCCGGCTGGAGCGCGACGGGGTCACCCGCGCCGACGTCGCCCGGCTGGCCGGCGCCGGCCTGCTCGGTGTCTACGGGCCGCCCGAGCTCGGCGGCCTGCCGGACGCCGCCCAGCGCGAGGTCGCCGAGCAGCTCGCGGGCGCGAGCCCCGACGCGTGGTTCGTGTGGTTCCAGCACGGGCCGGTCGTCCGGATGCTCGGCCGCAGTGACAACACCGCGCTGGCCGACCTCCACCTTGGCCCGCTGTGTCGGGGAGACGAGCTCGGCGGGGTCGCGTACAGCCACCTGCGTACG
>JAYVYM010000257.1:0-2906 GCA_043784245.1 Frankiales bacterium | reverse complement strand
GGCGCCTACATCGTCAGCAAGGACAACCTGGGCGAGCGGGCGGCGCTGACGGCGGCTGCCGCGCTCCTGGTCGACTACGTGATGACCGTGGCGGTCTCGATCGTCTCCGGTGTCCTCGCGATCACGTCGGCGTTCACGTCCCTGGCGCCGCACGCCGTGGCACTGTCGGTCGGCTTCATCGTGCTGCTCGCGGTGGTCAACCTGCGAGGCACCCGCGAGTCGGGCACCGCCTTCGCGTTTCCGACGTATGCCTTCGTGGCGCTGACGTTCCTGCTGCTGGCGAGCGGGCTCTACCGGGCACTGACCGGCGGCATCCCCGCCGCCGAGAGCGCGACGCTGCCGCTGGAGCAGACCGCGCACGTCGGCGGCATCTTCACGGTGCTGCTGGCCTTGCGGGCGTTCGCCTCCGGCTGCACCGCGCTCACCGGCGTCGAGGCCATCAGCAACGGTGTGCCCGCCTTCCAGAAGCCCAAGAGCAAGAACGCCGCCACCACCCTGCTGATCATGGGGGCGCTGGCGATCTCGCTCTTCGGGGGGATCACGGCGCTCGCGCTGGCCACCGGGGCGAGGGCCCACCCGGATGGCAACCCGTCGGTCATCAGCCAGGTGGCGGAGGCCATCTGGGGCCGCAGCCCGCTGTTCTACGCCTTCCAGGCAGCGACCGCAGCCATCCTCATCCTGGCGGCGAACACCGCCTTCAACGGCTTCCCGACCCTCGCCTCGATCCTGGCGCGGGACCGCTACCTGCCGCGCCAGCTGCACAACCGCGGCGACCGGCTGGCGTACAGCAACGGCATCGTGCTGCTGGCCCTGATCTCCATCGCGCTGGTCATCGGCTTCAACGCCAACATCGAGAAGCTGATCCACCTCTACATCGTTGGTGTGTTCACGTCGTTCACGCTCTCGCAGACCGGGATGGTCCGGCACTGGCGCACCGAGCTGGCCCGCACCACCGACGGCGCCCGCCGCAAGGCCATCCGACGCTCCCAGGCGATCAACGGCACCGGCGCCGCCGTGACCGGCCTGGTGCTGATCATCGTCGTGCGGTACAAGTTCCTGGCCGGCGCCTACCTCGCGATCGGCGCCATGATCGTCCTGTTCTTCCTGATGGTCGCCATCCGCAAGCACTACGACGCCGTCGCCGTCGAGCTGGCCCCCGAAGGCACGGTGCCGCTGCCCAGCCGCAACCACGCCGTCGTGCTGGTGAGCAAGATCCACTCACCGACACTGCGGGCGCTGGCGTACGCCAAGGCCACCAAGCCGCACGACCTGGTCGCCCTGACGGTCGCGGTGAGCGACGAGGAGAGCAGCCAGCTCCAGCAGGAGTGGGCCGAAAACGGCATCGACGTGCCGCTGGTCATCGTGGCGTCGCCGTTCCGCGATGTCACCCGTCCGGTCGTCGACTACATCGCCAACATCCGCCGGTCGAGCCCGCGCGACGTGGTGACGGTCTACATCCCCGAGTACGTCGTCGGGCACTGGTGGGAGCAGCTGCTGCACAACCAGAGCGCGCTGCGCCTGAAGAGCAAGCTCCTGTACCAGCCGGGCGTGATGGTCACCTCCGTGCCCTACCAGCTCCGTTCGTCGCGCGAGACGTCCGACCAGCCGGTCAGCTGACCCGGCGGACCACCGCCGCCAGTACGTCGGACAGGTCCCCGCGCGGCTCGACGGCGACGTCGTCGAGGCCCTGCCAGCCGGCGGCCCGGCGCAGCTCGGGGGCGAGCGCCTCCGCGACCTCGCCGGCGTCCTGGCCCGGCTCCAGCCAGGCCGCGAGCACCCGCAGGACTCCGCGGGCCCGGTCGCTCTTGAGGTCGACCCGGGCGGCGAGGTGCTCGCGGTGCAGGAACGGCAGGACGTAGTAGCCGTGCACCCGCTTCGCCGCCGGGACGTAGATCTCGATGCGGTAGTCGAAGCCGAACAGCCGGCGAGTCCGGGCCCGCTCCCACACCAGCGGGTCGAAAGGTGACAGCAGCGCGCTCGCGCCGACCCGCCGCGGCGTCCTCGCCGCCGGGTGCAGGTACGCGGGCTGCGGCCAGCCGGCCACCTCGACCCGCAGCAGGGCGCCGTCCTCGACCAGCGAGCGGACCGCGGCGGCGCCCTCGTCGACGCGCAGCCGGAAGTAGTCGCGCAGGTCGCGCACGGTCGCCACCCCGTGCGCCCTGGCGGCCAGCAAGACCAGCGCACGCTGCGCGTCCTCGCGGCTGGGCGTCGGCTGCGCGAGGACGGCTGCCGGCAGGACCCGCTCGGTCAGGTCGTACAGCCGCTCGAAGGACCGGCGCGAGGACGTCGTGACCCGACCGGCCCAGAACAGGTGCTCAAGGGCCAGCTTGGTGCTGTCCCAGGACCACCAGCTCCCGCCGCGCCGCGGTCCCTCGCGCAGCGCACCGGCGCCCACCGGCCCCTGCTCGCGGACCCGCTCGAGCACCTCGGCGACGAACTCCGGGCGCTCGCGTTGCACCCGCATCGAGGTGCCCCAGCCCTCTTCGAGCGACTCGGCCCGCGCCATCCGCCAGCGCAGCAGCGGGTGCAGGTCGACCGGCAGCAGCGAGGCCTCGTGCCCCCAGTACTCGAACAGCTCGCGGCGCCGGAAGGCCAGGTCGGCGACCAGCCCGGTGTCGTACGCCCCGAGCCGGCTGAACAGCGGCAGGTAGTGGGCGCGCTCGAAGACGTTGACCGAGTCGATCTGCAGCAGGTGCGTACGCCCGAGCACCCGCCGGACGTGCCGCGCCGTCACCGGCCCGGTCGGCGCCGGGTCGGCAAAACCCTGCGCCGCTAGCGCGACCCGCCTCGCCGCCGCCGCGGTCAGGCGCTCCGGCACGGCTGCTCCTCAACGTGGTGGCGGCTGCCCGGACCGTGTGTCGGAGCCACCGTCGTCCACCTGCACCGGCTACTCGGCGCGGGCGGTA
>JAYVYM010000256.1:0-7350 GCA_043784245.1 Frankiales bacterium | reverse complement strand
TCTGCGAGGCTGCTGGGGTGCCGGACGCTACCGCAGGAGACGTTGGCGAGTCGGCGCTGATCGCTGCGGTGACCGCGCGGTTGCCGCGGGCTGCCCATGTGCCGGTCGGCCCCGGCGACGACGCCGCGGTGGTGCTCACGCCGGACGGCCGGGTGGTGGCGACCACGGACGTGCTCGTGGAGGGCGTGCACTTCCGGCGGGACTGGTCTACCGGGTACGACGTGGGCCGCAAGGCCGCCGCCGCCAACCTCGCCGACGTGGCCGCGATGGGCGCGGTCGGTACGGCCCTGCTCGTCGCGCTCGTCGCACCGAGAAGTCTCCCGGTGGCCTGGGCAACCGGTCTGGCGGATGGGCTGCGCGACGAGGCTGCCCTGGTCGGCGCGGTGGTTGTCGGTGGCGACACCGTTCGCGGCGAGCAGGTGGTGGTCTCGGTGACGGCGCTCGGCGACCTGCAGGGTCGGCATCCGGTACTGCGCAGCGGTGCCCGCGAGGGCGACGTCGTCGTGGTGGGCGGCTCGCTGGGCGCCTCGTCGGCCGGTCTCGCCGAGCTGCTCGGCGGGCAGCGCTCCGGCCGGCTGATCGAGGCGCATCTGCGACCTGCGCCGCCGTACGCGCTCGGGCCGATGCTGGCGGACGCCGGTGCGACCGCGATGTGTGACGTCAGCGATGGCCTGGTGGTCGACCTGCTGTCGCTGTGCGCCGCGAGCGCGGTCGGCGTGCTGCTCGATGTGGCCGCTCTGCCGAGGGCCGACGGCGCCGCGGTGTCCGACGCGCTGCACGGCGGTGAGGACCATGCGCTGCTCGCCACGGTCCCCCTCGCAGCCCTCGAGGAGCTCCGAGGCGTTGTCGCCGTGGGCCGCGTGCGGCGCGGTGCCGGTGTTTACGACCTGCTCGGGGAGCCGCTGCTGCCACAGGGCTGGCAGCACTGGCCGTCCGGGTAGGCCGTGTGAACGGGCCGCCTGTCGAGCATGAGGCGGGCCCCCGACGGGCTGCGGTACGACATCGGCGTCCTTCGAATGGCCCTTTTCCCATCCGTCGTCCGGTCTGTACCATCCGGCGATGGACAGCCTCGTCAGCCCTCGCGCCGCGCGAATCGCCTCCGGCCTGCCCCACATCGACACGCTGCGCGACCCCGCCCGCCTGCAGCGGCTGCGCCGGCTGGTCAAGGCCGCCGAGGGCTCGGCTGTGCTCGGGGCACTGGTCGACCTGGCCGCCCGGATCACCGGCACGGCGGGAGCCCAGCTGTCGCTGCTCGCCGACCAGGAGGTCGCGATCTCGATCCGGTCCGTCGGCGCGCCGGTCGTGCCGCGGACCCTGGACCTGCAGGACAGCCTGTGCAGCATCACCGCTCTGTCCGGCGACGTCCTGGTCGCCGCCGAGGCGCGTAGGCACCCCTGGCTCGCAGACCTGCTGCCGGTCAGCGGCGGTGCGATCGGCGCCTACCTCGGCGCGCCACTGGCGCTGCCCGACGGCACGATGCTCGGCGCGTTGTGCGTGTGGGAGCCCGCCGAGCGATCCTGGTCGGAGCGCGACGTCGGCCTGACCTGCGCCGTCGCCGATGTCGTCGCTCTCGAGCTGCAACGACTCGCGGCCACCGGCTGACGTCACCGGTCCGGCAGCGGCACCACGTCCAGATCCCGGGCGACGATCACGTCGCCGTGCTCCTGCCCGGCCTCCTCGGCAAACTCTGCGAGGTCGGCGTACCGCTGCGAGAAGTGCACGAGCACCAGCCGACGTACGCCGGCCTCGCGCGCCAGCCGGCCGGCCTGCCGGGCGGTGAGGTGCTTGTACTGCGCCGCCAGGGACGCGTCGCGGTGCAGGAACGTCGCCTCGCAGACCAGCAGGTCGGCGCCCGCCGCGAGCGACTCCGCACCGTCACACCACTGGGTGTCCAGGACGAAGGCCACCCGCTGCCCCGGCCGCGGGACGCTGACGTCGGCAAGCCGGACCCCACGCACCATGCCCTCGCGCTGCAGCACCGCGACGTCCGGACCGGCGATCCCGGCTGCGGCAAGCCGCTCCGGCAGCATCCGGACGCCGTCGTCCTCGACGACGCGGTAGCCGACCGTCGGCACCCGGTGGTCCAGCGGCGCCGTCGACACCGTCCATGGCGCTGTCCGGTACGCCGTGGCACCCGCGCCCTCGTCCGCCGGGCACCACACGACCGGCGGCTGCTGGGCGAAGTCGGTCAGCAGCGACAGCCTGGGCACTGCGCTGGCCGGGCAATGCACCGGCACCGGCGCGTGCCGGCCATCCAGGGCCATCCGGTTGAGCACGCCGGGCAGCCCCAGGCAGTGGTCGCCGTGCGCATGGGTCACGCAGATCCGGTCGATGACGCTGGACGGGACCCCGGCGTACAGCAGTTGGCGCTGGGCGCCTTCGCCGCAGTCGAGCAGCAGCCCGAGTCCGGGCAGTCGCAGAAACGCCGACAGGTGGCTGCGCGTACGGGTCGGTGCCTGGCTCGCGGTGCCGAGCACCACGAGCTCGCGGGCACTCACCCCTTAGCGGGCGGGGTGCCCCAGTCGTCGTCGGCGCGGTCCCGGGCGTCCTGCTCAGCGGTGCGCTGCCGGGCCGTGGCGAGGGCCTGCTCGGCCTCCTCCTTCGAGGCGTACGGCCCGAGCCGGTCGGTGAGGGCGCAGCCCGTCTCGACCTCGACCTGACCGTGCACGAGGCAGTACCACCAGGAGGCCATGGGGCGAGTGTGCCCCGCAGCCGGCACGGGGATGCGGCCCCCATGCGGAGCAAGGCTGTCAGAGCCCCCCGGACGCAGTTCTGCGATGCGCCCGGCGGCGGCCAGCACGGCTGGTCTGACGCCACCGAGGTAGGGCAAACCCAGAGCTCAACAACACGCGACACACAGCCAAGTCCGTGCGGCAGCGCTGGGAGCGCTTAATCTCTGGCTGCGGCCTGGGCGGGCACTCAGGGCCGGGCCCGACTGCGAGTCGCGCACCCCGAGCTCAGACTTCTCCGCGACGCCAGCCGGTCGCGCCTCACCGACGCATGTTTCCCAGGAGGACCGCCGTGGCCGTGTACGCACTGGGGGACCGGGTCCCCGACATCCACCCCGACGCATGGGTGCACCCGGACGCGAGCGTGATCGGCGCCGTCACGATCGGAGCCGGCAGCACCGTCTGGCCGGCGGCCGTCCTACGCGGCGACTTCGGCCGCATCGTCATCGGGTCTGGTACCTCGGTGCAGGACGGCACGGTCGTGCACTGCACGGCCGAGCTGGCCACGACGATCGGCGACGACTGCATCGTCGGGCACCTGGCGCACCTGGAGGGCTGCACCATCGAGGACCGCTGCCTTGTCGGCTCCGGTTCGGTCGTCCTGCACCAGGCGGTGGTGCGCAGCGGCGCGATCGTCGGCGCCGGCGCAGTTGTCGGCAACCGGGTGGAGGTGCCGGCGTACGCCATGGCGCTCGGCGTTCCAGCCAAGATGCGCCTGGACGCGGTGCCTGACGGCGCGTTTGCCGAGGGTGTCGCGCTGTACGTGGAGAACGGCCGCCGCTACCGCGAGCAGCTGCGCCGGCTGGACTGAGTCCGAACAGGAGTCGGGCCTCAGGCCCGGGCGACCTTGCCGGCCTTGAGGCACGACGTGCACACGCCGAGCTTCATCGGCTGCTTGCCGCTCTTGCCGGCCAGCGCGCGGACCGTCTGGATGTTGGGGTTCCAGCGGCGGCGGGTGCGCCGGTGGGAGTGGCTGACCGACATACCGAAACCCGGCCCCTTGCCACAGACGTCGCAGATGGCAGCCACGGTGTACTCCTACAGGGGTTGGATGATGGAGGCGATGCCGGCGGGAGTTGATCCCAACTTGCGTCAGACGCTACCAGCCGGGGGGTGGCGCCGGGCTAGGGTCGCGCGTCCTGTCCAACGAGCCTCGGGGAGCCTGAGCAGCGTGCTGCACGTGCTCGACGCTGCCGCGGTACGCCAGTGGTGCGAGGCGGGCCATGCAGCTTTGAGTGCCGCCCGGACCGAGATCAATGACCTCAACGTGTTCCCCGTGCCGGACGGCGACACCGGCACCAACCTGCTGCTCACCGTCGAAGCCGTCCTCGTGGCCGTGCACGCCGCACCCGATGACCTGTCATCAGTGGCCGGTGCGATGGCCCGCGGCGCGCTGCTGGGCGCCCGCGGCAACTCCGGCGTCATCCTCAGCCAGCTGCTGCGCGGGCTCGCGGAGGTCCTGGACCAGGGTCCGGCCGGCCCGGCAGCGCTCGGTCGCGGCCTGGTCCGGGCCGCCGACCTGGCGTACGCCGCCGTGGCCCAGCCGGTCGAAGGAACCCTGCTGACGGTCGCCCGGGCCGCCGGCGTGGCGGCGCGGGGGTCGGACCTGGCCGCCGTCGTCCGGGCTGCCCGCAAGGGCGCCGAGGAGGCGCTCGCCCGCACCCCCCAGCAGCTGCCGGCCCTGCGCGACGCCGGCGTCGTCGATGCGGGTGGCCGCGGCTGGGTGGTGCTGCTCGAGGCGCTCGAGGGCGTCGTCACCGGGGCGCCGGCGGTCCCGATGCCGGGCCTGCACGTGCCGCGCGACCGCTCGGGCCTGGCTGCCGCCCGCGAGGCAGGCAGCGACCACTACGGCTACGAGGTGCAGTACCTGCTGCACGACGCCGATGACGACGCCGTCGCGCAGCTGCGTCTGGAGCTCGGCGCGCTCGGCGACAGCCTGCTCGTGGTGGGTGGCGACGGGCTGTCCAACGTGCACGTACACGTCAACGACGTCGGTGCCGCGGTCGAGGCCGGCGTCCGGGCCGGCCGGCCGTCGCGCATCACGGTCACCCGGTTCGCCGACCAGATGACGACCGACGCGGCCGCGCCTCGACTGCACCGCGCCGTCGTCGCCGTCGCCACCGGCGAGGGGCTTGTCCGGCTGTTCCGGCGGGCCGGGGCGACTGTCGTCCCGGCCGGTCCGTCGACCGCCGAGCTGCTCGCCGCCGTCCGGGCGACGGGGGCTGCTGAGGTCGCCCTGCTGCCCAACGACCCGAACGTGCATGCAGTGGCCCGCGCGGCCGCCGCCGAGGCCGCGACAGGCGGCGTCCACGTCGAGGTGGTTCCCACCCGGGCGGTCGTCCAGGGTCTGGCAGCCCTCGCCGTCGCCGACCCCGCCCAGGAATTCGCCACAGACATCCACACCATGCGCGAGGCGGCCGCGGCCACCCGTACGGGCGAGGTCGTCCGGGCGGCACGGGTGGCCATCACGTCCGCCGGCGGCTGCTCACCCCATGATGCCCTCGGCCTGCTCGACGGCCGGGTCGTGCTGGTCGGGGCCGAGCTCGAGGGGGTCGCGCGTGGGCTGCTCGACCGGCTGACCGTGGGCGCCGAGCTGGTGACGCTCATCCTCGGAACCGACCTCACGGCGGGCGTCGGCGACCGGCTGCGCGCCTACGTCGCGGGTGGTCACCCGGGCGTCGAGGTCGTCGTTGTCGACGGCCGCCAGCGGCACCCCCCGCTGCTGATCGGGGCGGAGTGAGCCGGTGGAACTCAGTACCCCGCTGAAGCGCGTGCTCGGCGCCCCCCGAGCCGGCCCCCTCGCGGCCACCCTCGACCTGCACACCGTCGGCGACCTGCTGCGGCACTACCCCCGGCGCTACGCCGAGCGCGGCCGGCTCACCGGCTTCGACGAGCTCGTGATCGGTGAGCACGCAACGGTGTTCGCGGAGGTGGAGCTGGTGAAGTTCCGTCAGATCCGCGAGAAGCTCAGCAAGACCGACGTCACCGTTGTTGACGGCGAGGGCCGGCGGATGACCATGGCGATGTTCAACCGGTACAAGGCGCGCACCGAGTTGCGGGCGGGCCGGCGGGCCTTCTTCGCCGGCAAGGTCGAGCGGTTCAACAACAGCGTGCAACTGGCCAACCCCGAGTACCAGCTCGTCGATGACGACGATGGGAAGGTTGCCGCGGAGTTCGCGGGCGGCCTCGTCCCGATCTACCCGGCCAGCGCGAAGGTCTCGACCCTGAAGATCTCCCGGTGCGTCGGTGTCGCGCTCGACGGAGTCGACATCGGTGCCGAGCCGATGCCCCTCGAGCTGCTCGAGACGTACGGGCTGGTCGGACTGATGGCGGCGCTGCGCGGGATCCACACCCCGGAGGGCTGGGCGGATGTCAAGCGCGCGAAGAAGCGGCTGACCTGGGACGAGGCCTTCGTGCTGCAGGTCACCCTCGCGCAACGCCGGGCCATGCTGCGGGCCACCCCCGGCACCGCGCGCAAGCCCCGCCCCGGCGGGTTGCTGGCCCGCTTCGACGCGGCGCTGCCATTCGAGCTCACGGCCGGACAGCGCGCGGTCGGCGACGTGCTGCTCACCGAGCTGGCCGACAGCGCGCCGATGCACCGGCTGCTGCAGGGCGAGGTCGGTTCGGGCAAGACCCTGGTCGCCCTGCGGGCGATGCTCGCCGTCGTCGACGCGGGTGGCCAGGCGGCGCTGCTCGCGCCGACCGAGGTGCTCGCGCAGCAGCATGACCGCTCGCTGCGGCAGCTGCTCGGGCCGCTCGCGCAGGCGGGGGAGCTCGGCGCCGCCGACGACGCGACCCGGGTCGCGCTGCTGACCGGCTCGCTCGGAGCCGCCGCCCGGCGCAGCGCGCTCGCGCAGGCGGCGTCCGGCGAGGCGGGGCTGGTCGTCGGCACCCACGCCCTGCTCGGGGAACACGTGGCGTTCGCCGACCTCGGGCTCGTCGTCGTCGACGAGCAGCACCGCTTCGGGGTCGAGCAGCGCGATGCCCTACGGGGCAAGGGCGTTGCGCCGCACGTGCTGGTGATGACCGCGACGCCGATCCCGCGCACCGTCGCCATGACCGTGTACGGAGACCTCGAGGTCTCCACCCTGACGGAGCTGCCGGTCGGGCGGTCGCCGATTCGCAGCGCCGTCGTCGCGGTCGCCGAGCACCCGGGGTGGCTCGACCGGGCCTGGCAGCGGGTTCGCGAGGCGGTCGGGCAGGGCCGCCAGGCGTTCGTCGTCTGCCCGCGCATCGGCGGTGACGACGCCGACGAGGACTCGGGGCCCGACCAGGGCGCCGGGCTCGACGACACGGCCCGTCGCCCGGCCGTTGCCGTCGCCGAGCTGGAGCCACTGCTCGCGGCCGGCCCGCTGGCCGGCCTGCGCACCGCGCAACTGCACGGCCGGCTCGCGCCGGAGGCCAAGGACGAGGTCATGCGTCGGGTCGTCGCGGGCGAGGTCGACGTGCTCGTCGCGACGACCGTCATCGAGGTCGGCGTCGACGTCCCCAACGCCACCGTGATGGTCGTCATGGACGCCGACCGCTTCGGCCTTTCCCAGCTGCACCAGCTGCGCGGCCGGATCGGCCGTGGCCGGCACCCGGGCCTGTGCCTGCTCGTCACCGAGGCCGAGGAGGGCAG